>VHCZ01000365.1 GCA_016871535.1 Verrucomicrobiota bacterium | reverse complement strand
TGGATCTTCGACTGAGGAGCAACGAAGCCAGGCGGCCTTTGGCGCGAAAACCCTCCGGGCGGCGGGTCTTTTGTCCGTGGCCTGCGTTGGCTCGGTCCTTACAGCCCGCGTTGGGGATGCTCGGACCTCGCCGCCTTGGCCACAGCCAAAATCCCTCGCCGCAGGACCCCGCGCAATTTTCGGACAGGCTCTCAGACGCCCGGCGAGGCTTACACCTATGTCCTCATGCTCACCGCGTTGAGCGGGCGAACCAATTACCTGGAAGCGATGAAGGCCGGAGCGGACGATTTCCTGAACAAACCGGTCGATGAAGAGCAATTGCTGGCCCGGTTGCACGTGGCGGAACGCATTCTCGGCTTGCGCCAGCACGTGAAGTATCTGGAAGGGCTACTCCCGATTTGCTCCTACTGCAAAAGGATCCGCGACGAACACAATGCCTGGCAGCAAATCGAAAGATACATCGCGCCGCGCAGCGAAGCGAAATTCACTCACACCATCTGCCCGGAGTGCTATGAGAAGGTCGTCAAACCCCAGTTGAAGGACATCTGATCTGGGACATGCAAAAATACTGGTCATCGACGACGAAGAGCGCACTCGCTTCACCATTCGCAAGGCTCTGTCGCTGAAAGGATTTGAGGTCACGGAAGCACCGGACGGAGCCGCCGGACTGAGACTCGCGCGGGTTCACGTTCCCGATCTCATCCTTTGCGATGTGAACATGGACGGACTCGACGGCTACGACGTTTTGGGCGCGTTGCGGAACGATCCCGTGTTGTCCACAACGCCGTTTGTTCTGATGACCGGCCAGGCCGACCTCCGCGGCATGCGGCAGGGGATGACGCTGGGCGCCGACGATTACCTGGCCAAACCGTTCAGCGTCGGCGAACTGCTGGCCGCGGTGAGCAATCGCCTCCAGAAGAATCAACTGCTGCGCGACCAAGCCGATCAGAAACTCGCCTCCTTGCGCACGCACATTAGCATGATGCTGCCGCACGAATTGCTCACGCCGCTGACCGGCATCCTGGGGGCGTCGGACCTTCTGCGCACGGAAGCCGCCTCGCTTTCGCGGGAGCAAATCGCCGAGTTCGCGCAAGCGATCAAAGACTCCGGCGCGCGCCTGCACCGGCTCGTTCAGAACTTCCTCATCTACGCCCAGATTGAGTTGCTCGCTTCGGACCCCGCCCGGCTCGCGGCGTTGGATCGCGGACCCACCATGGCGGCGGACCAATTCCTGAAGGAGCTGGCCTGGAAGCAAGCCCAGGCCGCCGGGCGCAGCAACGATTTGAGGCTGAAGCTTGGGCCTGGCGCCGTTGCGGTCTCCCGCGACCATTTTCAAAAAATAATCTCCGAACTGCTCGATAACGCGTTCAAGTTCTCGATGCCAGGAACGCCCGTCTCGGTCGTGTCCGCTGCCCAAACTCACATGCTGCGCGTGGAGATCAGCGATCGCGGACGAGGGATGAAGCCCGAGCACACCGCAGCCATTGGGGCCTACGTGCAATTCGAGCGGAAATTCTACGAACAGCAGGGCAGCGGCCTGGGACTGGTCATCGCCAAACGCCTCGTGGAAATCCACGGAGGCCAATTCTCCCATCGAGAGCGAACCGGGCACAGGCACGCGCGTGAGCCTGACGCTGCCCCAGGCGCCTTGATGCGCCGGTTTTCAATCCTTTCAATGGTTGATCTCCCTTCCCATGAACCAGACGGTAGGGCGAGCCTGTCCACAGCGAGCCGAGTCCGACGTGTTCCACGCACGTCGAGCGGCTCGCCGGGACGGACTCGCCCGGACTCGCCCTGCCGCGTTCATGGGCCGAGCGCAGAAAGGAACGTTCATGGCCCCAATGCGCGACGGTTCATCTTTTTTCTTCGGCAGATTTGGTGAAGACGCCTTGACTGAGATTTGTGTAGGTGCCGCTGCCGGTCTCAACCAGTTTCAGAGCGCGCACCTGGTAAAGTTTCGAACCCGCGGGCGCCGCTTCGTCTGTGAACCGCGTCCCCGCGAGCGCTGCCGGCGTGAGTTTTTTCCACGGACCGTCCCACGCATTGGTCGATCGATAGACAAGATATTGCGCGCCCGGCTCCGGAGACGCCGTCCAGGTCAAATTCACTTCTCTTTTCCCGCGAGCGACGAGCGCAGTCGGCGGCGCCAGGATTTGCAGGCGAAGCGTGGGATCCCCCAGCAACGCCAGGTACGTCATGTGAGCCGTGCGGTCCGGGTTGTCGTTGATCATGCGCAGAAATCCTGAGCCAACCGTTTCGCCTAGTCCCAGCGTCTCGAACGCCAGCGGCACATTCTCAATGGACACGGGCCGGAACCAGGTCACCACGAGACCCGCCTCCGGCGCGCCGAGAAAAGCCCGCATGAAATTGTCGGCATAGTCGAAATCCACGCAGTAGGACGCGAACAGGCTGGCAAAGAGCAGCCGCGGCGCTTTCGCTGGATCCGCCAGATGCGCGGACTCGTGGTAAGCGCTCGGCTGGCCCCGGACGCCGTAGGGCAAACCGTATCCGCACAAGATCCCCCAGACCGACGCATTAGCTCGAACGAACGGATCCCCGTCTACCAGGCATTGGGGGTCCGCGCCGAACATCCGGCTGCTGAGTTTCGCGGCTTGCGCGTAGGCTTCCCAATTCAGACCCGTCGGAAAGAAAGTCCCGGCCGTGATCCTTTCCGGCAAGACGAGCTGTTTGTGGCGGTAGCGATGATTCTTGTCGAAGTAACGCCGCAGCAGTTCGAGTTCGGAGCGCGATTTGAAGGCCGGCAACTTGGCAAAATCGATTCGGCCCACCGCGAGTTCAAGCCGCGCCTCGCCAATGGAATCGGGCGGGTAGCGGTTCTGGTCGAATTTCCCGTCGCCGACCAGATTATCGTGCCGGGATTCCGGCCGGCCGGCCACGCCGCTGGTGTAGTTCACGCGCGCATCCGTGTAAATTCCGTCCACGTCACCGTAGTAACCGTCGGCGGGGAGCGCCCGTGCGCCGTGGCCGTCCGGGTTGTGAAATCCCGAATAGGGAATCGGCACGTGGCCGATGAGGAGGACCGCGCGCGTCGCGGCCGGATCGGCGGAATAGCAATTCGCGACAAACGATTTGATCGACGCGATGGCGTTGGTGTTGGCTCTCCAGGCACGGTCATTGTGCCGCGGCACGTTGGTTCGAATCACGCTCCAGCCGTCGCCGGCCAGGTCCGCCCGAAAGATTTCGAGTTCGCGGGCGAGCGCTTTGGCGGCGGAATTCTCCACGACCAGCAGAAGCTGGCCGCGTTGTTCGACCGGCGCGGCGTTCAAGCCGGCGAGCAGGTATTGCCCGCCCACGTCGAATTCGTAACGCTGGCCCAATTCCAAATTCGAGTTGGTGAACCGATATGGCGCGTAGTTCACCGCCTGCGTCGTCCAGCGTGTCTCGTCCGCAACTCGCCGGCGTATCGTCGGCAGCTTCGCAGGTCCGTACCGCCAGGCCAGCGTGACGCTCCTGGACACTGCGTCGGCCGACGCCGTCAGCATCATGGCATTCGTGTAGCCTCCGACGCCGACCACCGTCCAGTTTCGGTTCGTTTCGGTTGGCAGAGCGACCGTAGAAAGATGGTTGGCGCCGCGCATGAGCCAGACCACGTTTTGGCCGTTGGTGTGGCGCCACAAAAGATCCGTGTGGCCGAGTGGATTGAACTGGCCCGTGGCAGCCAGGTGAAATCCCAGGTCCGGTTCGGGGCGAATTTCGTCGATGCGCGCGACCTTGGTGCCGTGCATGACCCAGATGGCATTTTTGCCGGTTCCAGTGTGCCGCCAGTAAATGTCCCCATAGCCGTCATTGTTGCAGTCCGCCGTCGCCACCGCACGCCAGGCGGGATCGCCATTTTTCGCGATGCGTCCCACTTCTCCGTTCCAATGGGTCCCGTTTAGAAACCAGACCGCGGTCAAGTCGTGGTTGTGGTCGCGCCAAAGAATGTCGGCGTAACCGTCCGCGTTGAAATCTCCGGTGCCGACCACATAAAAATTAGTCGCGCCGACGGAAAGGGAATGACGGGCAAGCCGATAGGTCCCGCGCATGAGCCAGATTTCGTTTTGACCGGTGGATGGCGAGCGCCAGAGCAAATCGGTCTGGCCGTCGCGATTGAAATCCGCCGTGGCCACAGCCTGCCAACCGGCGCCGAGGTCGTTCGTGACCCAGCCGTTGTCGGCGAAGGCCAGCAGATTCATGAACCAGACGGTCGTCTGTCCGGTCGCGCGGTTCTGCCAGACAATGTCCGTCTGACCGTCGAGATTGAAGGCGCGCGCGGTTGGAGCGTGAGCAGCCAGCAGAATGGCCAGCCGGAGGATGGATGCCATGAACGGAAAAGAGCGAGATGCGCCGCAATGGCGTCTTGGAGCGCGGCAGTCCTCCGTGGCGCAAAAAGTTTGTCCCGAGCGGGACAAACTTTGTGTCGTGTGGTTCGACGTTCCACGCTCGCTGTTGGATGTTCGATGTTCCACCGGCAACGTCGAGCATTGAACATTGAACTTTGAACTTTGAACCTTGAACGGTTCATGGGAAGGTCTCGTGGCTTTCGAGCCGTGCATACACTCCATGAACCCGTCGATGGTGGGGCGGTGCTGCTGCGCCGACGTATCGACGGAAAAACGGCTGCGCGGCAACGCAGCCCTACCATGAGACAGTACGGAGAATATGCGCATCGCTCGGTTGGACAGCACTGCCGCTCGGCCTTTTGGTCATCGCGGTGATTCTACCGCAGCAGAGGAGAATCGAAAGCGCGATCGTGGCGAGAGTAACCCCTCAGTGAAAGTAGTTAAATTTAGTTAAGGGTCTGTGCAAAAATAAATTCCGGTTTTGCTGGAGGCGATTTCGCTTTCTGGCGAGGCACGACGAAGGAGCATAGCCAGGGCTCTGCGACTGAGGAGAAACGAAGCCAGAAAGCGAAATCG
>VHCZ01000364.1 GCA_016871535.1 Verrucomicrobiota bacterium | reverse complement strand
GAGCCAACCCGCGAATCGCAGTCGTACTCCATGAATAGCCACCCGAGAACCTTGCACGACCTGATCGCGGACAAACTCGAACGGGCTGATCCCAACACCCGCGAGGCCTTGCTGCGCATCCCCCTCGCAGAATCCGCTCCGCCACCCGGAGCCGCGCCGCGAGCTGATCTTCATCGATCGGTTTCGTGATAAAATCATCGGCGCCCGCGTCCATCGCCTGCAGATAATTCGTTCGGCCGCCCAGCGAGGTCAGGACCAAGATCATCGTGTAATTGTCCCGGTGGACTCGCCGAATCGCCCGGCAGAGCGTCGGGCCATCCAGTTCCGGCATCATCCAGTCGGAGATCACCACCGGGAAGTAATCCCGCTGAAAAGCCTCCCACGCTTCCTGGCCGTTCGAAGCGGCGGCTACTTCATGGCCGAGCTTCTGCAACGTGGCTTCGAGGAGCAGCCGCGAGGTCGTGTCGTCTTCCGCGATCAAGATTCTCATAACGCGCTGCGAGCAGTGCCTGGCGGCTTTCCTTCAACCTCCGAGCGCTTCAACTCCGCATTGATGCGGCGTTCCACGCGCGTAAACTCGGTGGCCAGTTCGGCCCAAAGTCTTCGGCAGGTTACACTCTGGCTGCGGAGGTCCAAATCGCCCAATTTCCTGCACAAATCTCCCATCTTGCGCGCGCCAATATTCGAGCAAGCGCCCTTCAGAGTGTGCGTCTCTTGGTGCAAAACGGCCTGATCTCTGGCTTCAACCGCCCTGCGCAGGGCATCGATATGCCTTGCCGCGTCACGGACGAAAGCTCCCAACACTCGCGGGAGCAAAGATGCGTCAGTGGCCTGGGCCAGTTTCCGAAGTCGATCCAGGGCTGCGGGGTCGAACGACTCCAGCGAATCGATGGGTTCCGAGTGCTTCTCGGAGAATTCGATCGTGGGTAGCACAGGCCACTCGCCTGTGCCGTCCGGCGACTCGCCGGACGGAACGACCGCGACGCTTGGACTCAATAATGACGGCCCTTCCGAGTGGTGGCGTTCCGCACTTCCGGACGGCGGGTCGCTGACCGTGGCGGGCGAGCCGCCCGCGCTGCCCATTTTTCGGACACCCTCTGACGCCTTGACGCTGTGGCTCGCAGCGGCCGGACGGGGCGCGGCTCCGTTGGGAAGCCAGCGCGCCAGGGCCGCCTGCAAATCGTCCAGATTCAGCGGCTTGGTCAGGTAATCGTCCATGCCTGCGGCCAGGCATTTGTCGCGGTCGCCGTCCAAGGCATGAGCCGTCAGCGCGAGGATCGGGACGCGGCCAATCGGGTCCGGTCGGCGGCGAATTTCCCGCGCGGCTTCGTAGCCATCGATGCCGGGCATCTGGCAATCCATCAACACGAGATCGTAGCGAGTCTGCTCCAGCGCGCGCAAAACCTCTGTGCCCTGGGACACCGTGTCGGAAGCGAATCCGAGTTTGCGGAGCATGTAAACGGCGATGTCCCGGTTCACTTCATTGTCTTCGGCTACGAGGATGCGGAACCGCGGGTCCACATCGGGCGCGACGGGTTCCGGAATCGCTCGGGGGCGGGAAGTGGCGACTTCCGGCTGCGAGTCCTGAGAGCGTGTCCGAAAATTGCGCGGGGTCCTGCGGCGAGGGATTTTGGCTGTGGCCAAGGCGGCGAGGTCCGAGCATCCCCAACGCGGGCTGTAAGGACCGAGCCAACGCAGGCCACGGACAAAAGACCCGCCGCCCGGAGGGTTTTCGCGCCAAAGGCCGCCTGGCTTCGTTGCTCCTCAGTCGAAGATCCAGGGAGGATATTCTCCTTCGTTGCGCCTCGCCATCCGGCCTTTGGCGCAAAAACAGGACCCCGCGGAATTTTCGGACACGCTCTAAGCTTTGGCGACATCCGGACTGATCAGGTCGATCAGACTGTCGAACAGCTTGGATCGCTTGACCGGCTTCGTGAGTTGCACTTCGATTCCGCAAGCGCGTATCGCTTCGGTGTCCCGATAACCCACCGAGGTCAACATCAGCAACCGCGCCGCACAAACAGCCGGATCCGCCTTAATGGTTCGCGCCAACTGCAGGCCGTCGATCTCCGGCATCTGCATATCCAGGATGGCGATCGGGCAAGGATCGCCTTGCGCAGCCAGGCGGCGGAGAATTTCCAGAGCTTCAGCGGCGCCGGATGCGGCAAGCGGGCGCATGCCCCAGGATTCCACCTGACGTTGGAGAATGCGGCGATTGGTGTCGTTGTCGTCCACGATCAAAACACGGAGCTCAGCCACGCTCGCCGCATTCGGACGGCAGGCTTTCAGCGGCCCAATCTGCTTGCCCAATCGCACCGAGAACCAAAACGTCGAGCCTTTGCCAAGCGCGCTCTCGACTCCGATGGCGCCGTTCATCGCTTCCACCAGTTCCTTCGATATCGCCAGCCCAAGTCCGGTCCCGCCGAATTTGCGGGTCATCGATCCGTCGGCTTGCATGAAAGGCTGAAACAAACGCCGCTGCGCTTCCGAGGGGATGCCGATCCCCGTGTCCTGGATGTCGAAGCGGACGATGGCTTCGGTGTCCGTCTCCAGTTGCTTGCGGACATGAATCGAGACTTCCCCGCGCTCGGTAAACTTGACCGCGTTGCCCAGGAGATTCATCAGCACTTGCCGCAGGCGTCCGGGATCGCCGCGCAACCGGGTGGGAACATCTGACTCGATGAAGGCGGCCAACTTCACTCCTTTGCGGTGCGCGGATTGCAAGAGACGAGCTTCCATGTCCACCAGCAAGGCATCGTTCGTTCCTTGCTGAAGAATCTGCTCCGCGAGGACTTTTTTCGGAGTTGGAGCCGCGCCCGCTCCCCCCGATCGGAAGGCGGCATCTTCCAAACGGGGCGAGAAGTCATCCATCGCGGGAAAACCGATCACCTCCACCGGTTCCCCCACCGTAGGCTCGTTGGTTTGCCCGGTGTGAACGCGAAGGCCGCCGGTCGCGTCCTGGAGCACAAACCCTTGCCCGGGGATTCTCAACGTGATCATTCCGCGGACTTTAATTCGCCGGCCCGCCAGGCGATCCGGGTCGAACGTGGAACGTGGCCACCGAACTGATGGGCGTGGTCTCGACAGCGAACGGGTCCGCGGGGGATTGTTCGAGAATGGCTATTTGGTCCAGGCTCGGGACATGGAGGATGATGCCGCTCAACTGACCTTGAGCATTCAATTGCGAACCACACGCGCCCTGGACGGTGACTACGGAGTCGATGAGATGCGCCGGGACGGGTTGGCCGCCTGGATTGGGCAGCAGGGCTTTGAACTTCCCTTTGCGGCTCATCAGTTCCAAAGACGTGTGGTCGCCTTGGTCGTTCATCCGCCGAACCACGCCCTTCATTTCCAGCCAATAAGAATCGAGATGGCCGTTGACCAGGTCTTGGAGATCGACCTTGGCCGCGGTGGGCAGGTTTGTGGTTCCCAGAATCAGAAAACTGGAGTTCAGGACCTCCGGCATAAATCCGCCAGGCCCCGTGTGCCCGGTCAATTCCACCCAGTGCCCAGGCCGAATGTCTTTTCGAGCCAAATCCACGTAGATGCCGCCGCTTTGGTCCTGGATAAAACTGTTGCGCCAATGCGGATCCGCATACGTCACGACGCCGCGCAGCCGGACGGGGATATGCCGCGCCGCTTCTGCCTTTCGCAACTTGCGGATTTCCGACACCTGGGTGAGCAGGGACGGGAGGTTGGTGGTTTCGGGAACTGGTCCTTGAGTTACAGGCCGAGCGGAAGTTGCAAGCTGTGGCAGAGTGACCTCGAAGTAGGCGTCCTGGAGAATTGTGTCCGCGCCCGAGACGCTCGGAAATCCCCAAACATCCACGCGATCGTCCGGTTGCGCTGGAGTGACCTGGACGAGCTGAGCGCGGATCGCTCCGGTCGGATCTTTGACAATCATGTCCTGGCCGGCGCGATAACTGGAGATCAGCCCGTTGATGTGAACGCGATTGTTCGTCCAGCGGCCTGGTTCACTCAGCAAATTTCCAATTGGAACGACGGGCAGCGATTCCGCGCCTGGGTCGCCTTTTTCAACGACCGTGATCTCTGCAAAATCTGGCGCCATAATTTGCGCGGATTGAATCCGGCCCTTGACGGCCTTGCTGGCGTTAATGCCTCTGATCTGGACTTTGGAGCCAACGAGTCGCTTGAAATCCTGCGTCTTCGGTTCGCCCATTAGATACACCAGGCAACTCTGGCCTTGATTGTGAAGGACCAGAGCGAGGCGGCCTCGGCTGGTCTCAGCCACGCGCACCCACCCTCGGGTTTCGATCCATTGGCCGTAATCGCTGGCCAGTTGAGGCAATTCGAGCCGCTTTGCTGCGGGGACTTTTCCCCGTCCCAGAACAGTCAGGTTGGGATTAGCAAAGGTGGAGTTGTTCTCAGTCACGCTCGTTGCGCCGGTGATTTCGACCATCTGCCCCACTTGCGGTTGAGTTTTGAATTGCCCCGGATCAAAGTATCCCGCGTCCCGTCCGTCGTGGATGTACAATTGGCGCCAGTCCTGGTCGTAGCACAGCACGACGCCTTTGAGTCGAATTGGACGGCCCTTCGCGGCTTCTTCCCGAGGAAGATTGTAGAAACTCTGAAAGCTCGTGATTTCTCTGGCAGGGGGAGCCTGGCCGAGAGCAGGGCACAGGAAAGCCAGCCAGATCCAGGCGAAGGATCGAGCAGCAATCCGGCGGCACGATGCGCATGTTTTCGGCACGGGAGGTGTGCGCCACCCCGCGTCCAATTCTGGGACGTAACTGCCTCGAATTGGAACAAGGTTCATCTGGGTTGTGGATCGTGATTGCGTGTCTTAGTGGTCCATTTCATAAATACGCTCACGTTCGCGGCAAGGGATTTTTCGGCCAGACGAGGCGCGAGCGACGAGCATATCCCGAAGTGGATCTGTAAGGAGCAAGCAACGAAGTCTGGCGAAAAAGAACTGCCGCCCTTCGG
>VHCZ01000363.1 GCA_016871535.1 Verrucomicrobiota bacterium | reverse complement strand
GAAGCGGTTCCCGAAGCCAGGGCGAGAGGTCGAGCCGCGAAGGCCGAACAATCGGCGTGGAGTCGTTAAGATTGTCGCCGGGGCGAAAACGGAAGCCGTTCTGGGAAAAGTTCTCCGTCTGCGGAATCCATTTGATGCCATGACACTGGCCGCAGACGTGCGAGGAAATCTCTTTGTTCTTCTGCGAAGGATTCACCACGGTCGGATCGGAGTGGGTGGCGAAGTGCTGCTGATATCGGTGCCACGGGCGAAGGTTCGCGCGAACATGATCCTCAGCGGGTCCATGGCAAGCTTCGCAAGCGATGCCCAGTTCGCCCACGCGGGTGTCCAGGAGTTTGGTGACCGGATGTTGCTGAGGCTGGCCGCCCGTCGCGTGGCATTTGAGACAGTTCACGTTCCAGATGTGGGAACTGGGCGGAATCTTGGGGTCGCGCAGAAAGGTATCGCGCACCGGCGCCCAACGCTGGTCCGCGATCAGCCAGGCAAACGGGAAAATGGTTTGCAGATTTCCGAATCGGCTCGGGGTCCAGAAAATCTGCATGTGATGCGAGCCGGTCAGCAGGCCGATTCGCTTCCAGACGCGCGGCGGTTTGGATGGAATTCCTTGTTTCGCTCTGGCGACATTCTGCGGATCGTAGGCCCAATCCGGATCGGGCATTTCGGCCCAGAATTCATCTCCGCGCCTCTCGAGCACGTAAGTGTCGCCGTTCCATTCCAGCCGGACGTTGTCGAAGTTGGCCTGCACCGATTCGGGACCGGCCACCTGAGTCATCGTGCGATGATAGGATTGATGCCAGGAGGAATACTCGTGGGGATGGCACGCCTGGCATTGGTCGGAGGAAACATAGCCGTCCGGACGGCCTTCCCGGGGAATCGATTTGCTGAACTCAGCTTCGGCGGCGGCCTTGCGGGTCCGTTGTCCGTGCCACGCCAGGGTTGCGCCTCCGCTCAGCACCAGGCTTAGCAGGGCGAAAGTGCCAATCCACGGCCGGAAGCGCCGCAATTTGAGCAGCAGCGGCGCCAGCGCGCACACCGCGAGCAACCCCAAGAGCAGTTGTTCGACATCGAGCATTATGGCGGTCCGGTTTGAGCGTCGCGCGTTGGGTTTGGAGCCTGGCGTTCCCCCTCACCCTGGCCCTCTCCCTCAGGGAGAGGGGATTTGGCATCCCGCGCTTGGAGTAGCCTCGCGGGATCGATTCCTCGAAATGCGGCGAGCAACGCCCCCTCTCCCCAAAGGAGAGGGCTGGGGTGAGGGGGAACGCGGTATCCAGACACGCAGAATGTCCACCACCGGAACCGCCACGATCAGGGCTCCGAAATCGCTTTCTTCACGCGGCTGGGCGGCTCCAGATAGCGGTAGGGGCTGCTGGGGTTGTCGTTGTCGTAGGCAAAGGCGTCGCGATGGCTCAGGAAAAACTTTACGGCTTCCACCGGGATCGCAAACCCCAGCCCTTCGCCAAACGTCATCTTCATGTTCGTCACGCCCACGACTTCTCCGCGCAAGTTGAACAGCGGACCGCCGCTGTTGCCGGGGTTGATCTGCGCGGTCGTCTGCAAGTAAAGCTCGCCCTGGAGTTGCCGCGTTTTCGTGCTCAAGATGCCTTCGGTCACCGTGCGTTCCAAACCCAGCGGGCTGCCGATGGCGAAAACGCGGTCGCCCACGGCCATGACGTCGGAATCGCCCAGCGCCACGAAAGCGAACTTCGGCGCCTCCTTGTCGTCGATCTTAAGCAAGGCCAGGTCTTCAAACTTGTTCATGGCCACGATGCGGACTTCTTTGTAGGTCTTGCGCTCGAACTGGCCTTCTTTCTGATGATAGACCTCGACCGAAATCTGGGTCTCGCTTTCGATGACGTGGAAATTCGTGATCAGGTAGCCTTCCTCGTTGAGGACGAAGCCGGAACCCAACCCGCCCGGTGTCCTGACCTGCACGACACTTTCGCCGAGCAGCTTGACCAGTTCGCGCACGCTTCGTTCCTGCTTGTAACCTCCGGCGGCGTGAAACAGAGCCGCTTTCGCCTCCGGAGAAGAAGCCGCGGCTTCCCCTTCGTCTTTCCCCGATTTCGCGGCGTCCGACCGGGTGATGGCCACGATGTGGTTGCGGGGCACGACGAGCACGGTGTAACCAATGTCCACTGCGACCTGGTCCGGTTTCTCGACCAGAATTCGGCCGTTGATGGCCGCCTGGTCGCGGAGTTGAAGAACGTCTGCGCCAATGGCGGAAAGCTCCGCCAGCATCAGCGCGCCAAAAAGGATGACTCGATCGAACATGCTGAAATCTTAATTGCGGGCGGCGCCATTGACAAGGGTAGCCTCTCGTCTGGGAAAGAATCGACAATAGCCCAGCCTCTTTCAACGCTGAGAGGGGTGAAGGGGTGGGTTCGTGCGGAAGGGAAAGGCAGTGAACGCCGGTCAATCGGCCGGGAATGAACTGAGAGCGGCAGCCATTGAAACAGCGAGGAAAACGGGGTTCTGCTCCGTTGCCTCTGTTTCCTCCCGTTTAACTCGAGGACGCCGCATTCAGGCCGGCTGGAAACTTCAGGGTCACAGTCGTTCCGCGCCCAACGTCACTCTGTGCGCTGGCTGTGCCGGCGTGCAGGCGCATGATCGACTGCACGATCGCCAGTCCCAATCCGCTCCCGCCCGGGATGTGAGAATCCGGCTGGTCGCCGCGATAAAAGCGATCGAAGATTTTCGGAAGATGCTCCGGAGCGATGCCGGCGCCGGTGTCGCTGACGCTGAGTTCGATTCCGTCGTCGCCAGGGGAACGAAGTGAGATTCGGATGTTTCCTCGGGGCGGCGTGTGCCGGAGGGCGTTCGCGAGCAAGTTGCTCACGGCGCGCCGGAAGAGCATCGGGTCACCGAACAACCAGCCGTTGCCCACACAGGTCACCTCGGTTTCCTGTTCTCTCGCCAGCGCTTCGTAGAATTCCCGGACGGCGTCGATTTCTTTTCGGGCATCGAACCGGATTCGCCGCACCGCCGCTTTCGGATCATCGGCGCGGGCCCCAGGAAGAGCAACCCGTCGATCATTCGGGACAGCCGTTCATACTCTTCGAGACTTGAGGCCAGGATTTGCCTGTACTCCTCGGGCGTGCGGGAGCGAGCCAGCGCCACCTCGACTTCACCGCGCAAATTGTTGATGGGCGAACGCAACGCGTGCGCCAAATCCGCCGAGAATTGCGAGAGCCGGGTGAAAGAATCTTCGAGCCGGTCCAACATGGCGTCGAACGCTCCGGCGAGTTCAGCCAGTTCTGCCGGCCAGCGCGACGGCGCGATCCGCTCATGCAATTGGCTGGCCGTAATGTGCCGGGCGGTCTGCGTGATCTCGACCAGCGGACGCATGCCCTTTCGTGTGATCCAAACTCCCGCGACCGCGGCAAAGATTACCCCCAGGCCGAGCACGATCAGGATTTTGTTGCGATAGTCCAGCAACAGCGCCGTCCCGGCAGTGGTTTCGAGCGCGATTTGGACGGTCCGCCTTTCTTCACCGGCCGCGCCGGCCGTGGCAGACACGGACAACAGAAGGAAGGAGCGGCCGGCCAGCGATTTCTGCACGATGTTGCGAAGCGGCGCCGCCGCGGTTTCTGCCGGTGCCGGAAAAAGATCAACCGCCGCCAGGCCGTTCATGCCCGGCGTCTCGATTGCGACGCGTCCCTGGCCGTCCAGAATGCGAAGGAAATATCGGAGCGGATGGCTTTCGGAAGCCTCGTGCTCCACTTCACTGGCCAGAGCTTGCGCCTTGTCCGGTTCGCGCAGCAAACGGCGCAGCACTTCGATTTTGCTGGCCAGTAGCGCGTGGCGCGTATGTTCCAGGTTTCGCGTGAGCGTCCAGTAGAGAAAGCCGGCGGCCAGCACCAGCAGCGCGGCGGTGGAAGCCACGTAGAGCAGCGTCAACCGCCGGGTGATGGACCAGACGCGGATTGGGTTCTTCTGGAGGATAGGTGGCATCAAACGCTGACTTTGAAATCATTCAAAAATATCTCTCAGATCGTGTTCTAAAAATGGGTGGAACGGGCTACCAGCCCGTCTTCGGCGGCAACTTGCCGCCGAAAAATGCGGCGGCTGGTAGCCCGCCGCAACAGGCCAGTGGCCTGTTCCACCCATAAGACATTTTTGAAAACACGTCCTCAGACCTCCTGACTACCGTTCTTCGAGCACATAGCCCAGACCGCGTTCGGTGTGAATCAGCCTGCGGGAGAAAGGATCGTCCGCTTTCCGGCGGAGCCGGCGCACGGCCACGTCCACGACATTGGTGTCGCTGTCGAAGTGCATGTCCCAGACCTGCTCGGCAATCAGCGTGCGCGACAGGACTTCGCCTTTCCGCCGGGCCAGCAGCGACAGCAACGCAAACTCCTTGGGCGTCAGATCGAGGCGCAGGCCGGCGCGCGCCGCTTTGTGGCGGATCAAATCGAGTTCCAGATCCGCCACGTGCAGCACTTCGGGCTGGCGGCTCGGTCCGCGGCGCAAGATCGAACGGATTCGCGCGAGCAATTCGGAGAACGCGAACGGCTTGACCAGGTAATCATCGGCCCCAAGTTCGAGGCCTCGGACGCGATCGGGCACCGTGTCACGGGCCGTGAGGAACAAAACCGGAGTTTGCTTGCCCTCCTTGCGAATTGCGCCCAGGACCGACCAACCGTCACGCGCCGGCAACATTACATCGAGAACGATCGCGTCGTAATCTTGGGTGAGTGCCAGGTGCAAACCGTCCTCGCCCTGGCCGGCCAGGTCCACCACAAAACCGCTTTCGGAAAGGCCTTTGCTGAGGTAAGTCGCGGTCTTGCGCTCATCTTCAACGATCAAAACGCGCATAGGCAGAAGCCGAATCGTTGGCTTAGTGGTCCATTTCATAAATACGCTCACGTTCGCGGCAAGGGATTTTTCGGCCAGACGAGGCGCGAGCGACGAGCATATCCCGAAGTGGATCTGTAAGGAGCAAGCAACGAAGTCTGGCGAAAAAGAA
>VHCZ01000362.1 GCA_016871535.1 Verrucomicrobiota bacterium | reverse complement strand
CTTCCCGTCATTCAGTTCCGGGATGGGCTCACTCAACGCGACAAAGTCGGACGGGACCACAACACTTACGGCTTCAGCATGTGGGTCGCGGGTGGCGGTTTTCGAGGAGGCCACATCCATGGCGCGACCGATGTGTTTTCGCATCACGCCGTCGAAGGGACGGTCCATCATTATGATTGGCTGGCCACCGTCCTCCACCTGTTTGGCTTGGACCACAACGAATTGAAGTTTCGCTTGGGGCCAAGAGATTTGAAACTGGTGGAACATGCCGAAGCCCGCGTGGTTCAGGAATTGCTCGCCTGAGCCGACTTCTCGGAAAAGGGTCAGAAAAGGGTCATCCATTAAAGGTTCGTGTCAAACAAACAAAATTCTTCTGCTGCCAAAAAAGTAACTTTTTGACACGAGCGATGCTCGTCCGCACCGAGGAACGTCCGCCGTTGCACCGACAACTTCTTGCGCCAGGTTCCAACGTCTGACGCCCCGCCCTCGGGGCACCGTCCGTTTTGTCCGGTCATCCATCTGGTTCTAGCCCAGTCGGGCAACCCTTGCTGCCGACCTCGCCCGCCGGCCCCACTCCGCTCGCGCAGAGCCAGAAAATCATTCGTACCGACCCAGGTTCAATTCATGAGCGCACAGTTCTGTGACTGGCGTCCGGGCAGTTGCCCGTCCGTCCGCGTTCAACCCGATCTGACTCCTGGGCCGGGCAAAACGGCCTCTGTTCCCAGCTTGTCCGAGCCGTTGAACAGTCCAGGTGGCCGCGACGCTCCAATCAGTCCCGGTGGATTTGTGCGGACAGTCATGCATTCCACTGACCCCGACGCTTCCTTACACCATCGAACGCCTCGCGGGCTGGTATGGCGCCAGCGCCTGGCGCTGCAAGAATTGGAAGCAGCGACTCCGCCGACAGAACGTCCCGTTTTCTGGATTTCGCTCTGGGAACGTTACGTCGAAAGCCAAGTGGATTACCGGGCCAACAGCCAAACGCTTGCCGGCAAGCTCGGCGAAGCGGGCGCCGACGCGTGGCAATTGCTGGGGTGGCTGGGCGAGCCGGCACAAGCGCGGAGAATGGCGGGTGTGCAAGGGCAGTTGCTCAAACGGGTGTTCGGCGAGCAGTTTGATGTTGTGGCCGGGAAGGCCTTGCCTCAGCCGGAGGAAAAGCAACTGATCGAGGAAACAACGCAAAGCTCTCAAATGGCCCAGGCGCAGGAAAGCGGCTCGACGTCGGCACCGGTCGCGGAGACGGCTGCAGAGACCGCTGTGAGTTCGGCTCTCAGGCAACCGACCGCCAGCCCAGAGGCTGATCGGGCGCAAACCAAATTTCCTGGGCAGCTCCTGGCCAGCACGGCGGTTGAGCCCAAAGGCAAAGGAGAGTTCAGTTCGAATCGGGTGCAGAATCCGCATGATCCGGAGGCCACGTATGCGGTCAAGGGTCAAGGGCAGCAGAAGAAGGAACATGTCGGTTACAAAGTTCAAGTGGCCGAGAGCGTGAGCGAAGTGGCTCTGGCGGACGGCGAACCGACTGGCAATTTTATCGTTGGGATTGTGACTCATGCGGCTCATGAGAGCGACGAGCTTGGCGCCGAAATGATGGAGCAAGAGCAAGGGCAGATGGGCCTGGACAAGCCGCCGGTGCAATATGCCGATGGCGCTTATGTATCGGCGCAAAAGCTGGTGGAAGTGCAAGCCGAAGGCAGGGAACTCATCAGCCCGGCGCAGCCAGCGCCGCAGAAGGACGGGCGCTTGAGCGTCGAGGATTTTAAGATCAACGTGGAAGAACGCACGGCGATTTGTCCGGCCGGAAAAACCAACACCCAATGCAGCCGATTGGAGGAAGAGGCGACTGGCAAAGTGAGCAATCGATTCGAATTCAGCACTCAATGTCATGACTGCCCGTTGCGCGGCCAATGTCTGGGGAAAGATCAGAAACATCGAACCATTGTGGTTGGCCACCACCACACGGTCTTACAGGCCCGGCGGCACGAGCAGAAGACGCCGGCGTTCAAAGAGCGGATGAAGCATCGCAATGGCATTGAAGGCACGCAGAGCGAGTTAGTCCGGGGACACGGAATGCGGCGTGCGCGCTGTCGGGGTTTGGTCAAAGTGCGACTGCAAAATTATTTCATCGCGGCGGCATGCAATGTGAAGAGATGGATCCGACGCGAGGCTTGGAAGTTGGCGCAAGCGGTGTCGGTTAACTCGGTCAAAATGGCGGAAACGCGGGCGATCTGAAGCCAAGCGAGGGCGGCAGCCCCTTTTTTTGTTCATTTTGAACTTGAAACTTTAAACTTTGAACGCCAGCGCGGTCGCAGCGTGCGCTCGTTTGGTTGGCGGCGTCAGCCGCACTCGCGGGTCGGGCAAAATGTGCTTGCCTCAGATCAGCGGCCCTGGTTACGTTTTCCGCGTTCCCGACGAACAACACAGAACCCTACGAATGCCTATGAGACTCCAATTCACCCGGATTCACAGCTCTCGCATCCCGTTCGAGATCCTCCTTGCTCTGCTCACGACAATCTTCAGCCTTACCGCCCAGGCAGCCTTGAAAGACGGCCTGGTTTCCTATTGGCCGCTCGACGAAGTGGTCGGCACCAAGACGCCCGACTTGGTCAGCGGTTATGATCTGGAACTGCACAATCTGACGGCTGCGGACCTCGCGGCGGGCAAAGTTGGCAAGGCGTTCAAGTTCGAGAACGCGCGGGCGACCTTGCTCAAGCGGGTGAACAGCGCCGGGGAGCAATTGCCCATCAACCAGCACCCGGCTTTCACGATCTCTTTCTGGGCCAACGTGACCGGGACGGGGCAGAGCGATCTGCGGCTTTTCTCCGAAGCGAGCACCACGGACAACAATCCGCTGTTCAATCTGGGCACCGACAGCGCCGGCAGCAGCGGCAAACTGGACATCTTCTTCCGTCAATCCGGTTGGACCACGGTCAATCATATCAAGAGCGAAGGCGAACCGCTCGACGGCACCTGGCACCATTTGGCATTTGTCCAGACGGCAGACGGGACGCGCGCCTTGTATATCGACGGCGCGAAAGATCCAGTAGAAGTCCCGGCCAAAGCCGAGGGCACGTGGCGGGTGAATACGACGACCATCGGCGGCATCCTCCGGGCCAATCCCACGCACTGGGTCACCGGCCTGATTGACGAAGTGGTCACTTGGAGCCGTGCTCTGTCAGAAGCTGAAGTTCAACAGGTGGTCAAAGAAGGCTTGAACAGTGTCTTCCCGCCGTTAACCAAAGGAATGGTCGCCTATTGGCCTCTTGACGAAGTGCTCGGCGTGAAAACCCCGGATCTGGTCAGCGGCTACGATTTGGAACTGGCCAACCTTACCGCCGCCGACCTGGTGACAGGGAAGGTGGGCAAAGCGTTCAAGTTCGAGAACGCCCGCCAGACCATGCTCCGACGCGTCAGCACCGCGGGCGAGCAGTTGCCGATCAATCAGCATCCGGCGCTCACCATCTCTTTCTGGGCCAACGTCACCGGAACCGGCCAGAGTGACCTGCGGCTGTTCTCGGAGGCCAGTCTTTCGGACAACAATCCGCTCTTCAATCTGGGCACGTCCAGCACCGGCGCCAGCGGCCAGCTTGACTACTACTTTCGACAAACCGGCTGGGGGACCGTCGATCATCTCAAGAGCGTCGCCGAACCGCTCGACGGCACCTGGCATCATTTGGCCTTTGTTCAGCAGGCGGACGGCGCCCGCGCCCTCTACATCGACGGCGTAAGAGATAGCTTGGAGATTCCGGCCAAGGAAGCGGGGGCTTGGCGACTGAACACCACGACGATCGGCGGAATCCTGCGCGCCAATCCCACCCACTGGGTCTCCGGCCTGATCGACGACGTGGCGCTCTGGAACCGCGCTCTCTCTGAAGCCGAGATTAAATCCGTGGTCACGGGTGGGACACCCGTGCCGTTTAGCAAGCCTCAGCCGCTGGCCATTCGCTCGTTCAAATCCGATTTGCCCGCCACAGCCGTCGGCGACAAAGTCATTTTGCGCTGGGACGTTACGAAGAACGTTCAAGTGGAAATCGACCAGGGAATCGGCGATGTCACAGCGAAGACGGTGTCCGGACTCGGTTCGGCGGAAGTGACCCTGACCTCCAGCAAGACGTTTAATCTGACGTTGAAGCGCGGCACCGAGACGGTCTCCCGAACCACGACCGTCGCGGCCATTTCCGACGTGGCGCCCGGTTGGACCCTGATCGATAATTTCGACCGCTACAACGTGGGACTCCTCAATGGCCAGGGAGGATGGGCTGACCTAGATGCGGTTGAGTTCTCGGTCGTCGAGTTCAGTGGGAACAAGTTTGCCGCGCCCAACAGGGGCGGCAGCACCGCAGTGCTGCAAATGGGTCCACTCGCGGTCGCCGAAGGCCAGGAACGCACCCTGTTTTTCCGCGCTTTTTTGGTGGGCGATGAGACGGAGCCGGTTCGCGGGCAGGTCGCCCTGACCGATCGTCCCGTTCGCTTCGGCGGCGACTCCGGTGCCGACATCGGACCTGGCGCCGTGATCAGTGACGAACCAGGCGCCGGCAGACAAGTGGGTGGCTACAACGGCTGGCAAAACCCCGTCGAGTTGTTCGATCCCGCGCTTCAGCCGAGCACAGCTTACAACATCTGGGTCGATATCAAGAACGGCCCATTCAACAAAGACAACTCCACCACGCCTCCAACCAACCTCGGCACCGGTGACACTTACTCCGTCCACGTGGCCAAAGACGGCACGACGCAACGCACCACGATCATCGCCAATTACGCGGCGTCGCGCAATCCGGTGGGCGCAGCCGACGTTGGCTTCACTACACCGCAGTTGACCCGGCTCATCTTGGGCGGGCTCGGTGGCCACAGCACCTCGACCAATCTGTTCTTCGACGACATCTATCTGAGCAAGACAGGCTACAACACCACCGTGCCGCGCGCGTTTGGGTTCACCGTGCCTGTGGCGGAGACGGTCAAGCCGCCCACGCTGGCCATCAAACGAGTCG
>VHCZ01000361.1 GCA_016871535.1 Verrucomicrobiota bacterium | reverse complement strand
ATCGGCGAATTTGTCCATCATGCCGTTGGCGATCAGATAATTTGACCCACTTCTGCTCAGATAAAGTGAGCCATCGGTTCACGGCGAGTAGAAGGGTAGCGGGCGATTCGCCGGGCAGGACTTCATTTCTTCCAGGTAGCTTCCCGTGGTCGGCGCGGTAACGCGCAACAGCGGACGGACACGGGGCCGAGAAGAAGGTGAACGCTACTCGCGAAGTGCGAGGGTGTCGTTCCAATCGTGGGCCAGGGGTCGCAGACGTTGCACGACCGGATGCAGGGTGATCATCTGGGTGGCGGCGAATTCACCCGCCTCGTCGGTGTCGAAGCCGCAGCGGATGTGGTAGCCGCGATCGATGAGTTTGCTGAGCCAGGGTGGGTTGGCTCGCGCTCCAGAGGTCGAGAGGCAGATGCATTCTGGATGGATTTGAAAGCAGCTGATGGCGTCGATGGCCGATTCGCAGAGTACGATTTCCCGGGAACCGGGGACGCCCGTCCAGAAATAACCCTCCTCCTTACGCGTGCCCGGCGCCATGCCGCGCCAGATCCGTGGCCCAGTGCCACGCAGCTCGGCACCGACCGGCCGCTGGGCTTTTCCCGCCACCAGCAGAAAGACCGCGTTGCCCCGATGGTCAGCGTACAACTTGCCGGACTGCAGCAGCGGCTCCAGCAGGGATGCCGCCAGATGGCGGTTTGCGGTGAGGTAGGTTCGCACCCGCCCGAGCAGCCGATCGTCGCGCGGCGGCAACCGGAGCGCGGACTGGGGCTGGCCAATCACCGACCTTTCCGAACGTGGTGACGGCGTGACCTCGGGGGGCCGGAGATAGCCACCAGTGACGTGCCGTTCCAGCCAGACCACCGCCTCGCGCCAGTCCACGGCAGCCAGGTGCATCACCAGGTCGATCGCCCCGCCGCCACCTAGATGGCAATGCCAGTTGATGAACTTGGCTCCAGTCACCGACAGCGGGCCTCGCTCCGTGTCCCACTTGGACCTGTCGCGCGGATCACGTCTGGCGGCGCGGAGCTGCAACACGGTCTCCAGCGGCACGTCTCGCACCGCGTCGGCGCGTCGGCGAAAGTCGTCGCGGGTCATGCGGCATCGCTTTCTCCACCGTCGTTCAGCTTGGGACGCAGGCTGACGCAGTCTTTCATGTTAAACACATGGGTGGTGGCCGAGAGCCGGTCGAACAAGGCGGATGCCAGATGCTTGTTCTTGAGAAACGATCCCCACTCGCTAAAGCCCAGATTCGAGGTAATCAGCGTCGTCTTGGTCTTATGCCGCTTCTGCATCAACGTGAAGAACAACCCCACCTGTGTCGGTTCCACTTCCGCGTACCCCACCTCGTCGATCACCAGGCAGTCGTAGGACGAGAACTTGCGGAGCAACTTGTCTTGCGAATGGTCGGCCAGGGACGCATACAGTTTGGCCACCAGCTCGGGGAAGGAGATGAAGTAGCCGCGATGGCCGCGGTCGAGGGCTTGCTCGCCTTTCGCGCGGTATTCGGCCTGCAGCACGTGTTTGAGCAACCGCTCGTGAGAGAAACGCCCACGCCGGGCCTCGCCGAGCAACTCGTCCCAATTCGCCAGTAGGCTTCCCAGTCGCAGGTGCTTGAGAATCTGTTGCAATTCCTCATCCATTTTTTTCGTCCTCGCTTTCCAGCGGGTGGCGGTCGTTGTTCTCGCCCAGGGTTTGGTCATAGCGCGACAAGTCCGGTTCGTCGGTCAACGCGCCTTCCAGGTAAGCCGGTCGCTGGCGATAGCTCTCGTCCACCTCGATCTTGCACGCCTGTCCGGGGCACTGACTCAGATACAGCCAGGCAATGCGCTGCACGGTCTGCAGGTGCACGACTCGATACTGCAGGGCCCGCTGCAAGGCCTGCACGAACACGGCCGGCGTCACCTGTTGGCTCAGGGCGAACAGTTCTCGCAGGAAGCGGTGACGCTGGATGCCTGGCGTTGCCAGCACGTAATCGACGTAGGCCGCGACGTCCAACCCCAGGGCGCGCAAGCGTTTTTCCTCCAGCTCGGAACTTTGCTTGCGGTGCTGGGGCTGATGCCGTGGAGCCGGTTGTCCCTCGGGAGCGAAACGGCCGTTTTTGACTCCGTCCGCCGGCAGCGGGTACTCCGCCACGCACTGGCGATGCTGATACACCTTCAGCCGGTCGGCGTATTGCAGCACTTTCACGTCTTCCCGCTTCGTGCCGGGGACCCAGTAGAAGTTGCCTTGGAACGACAAGAATCCGTATTCATCCGTGCCGCGCTCGCACGAACAGTACGGCGCGGGCAGAAGCGGCGAAAGTTCCATCAGGTACCGGCGTTCATGCTCGAAGGCATTCGCCGGAATCAGCCCGGTCTTGGCCACGGGCCGATGGTGCATGCGGACCGTGGCCCACTCGAGTGCCTGGCGATTGAGATCCTCCAGACTCTCGAAGCTGCGACCTGGCAGGAAGTTCGTCTCGACGGTCCAGAAACTTCTTTCTTCCCCCGCCTTTCGATTGGCATGCTTGATCGCGTGACACAAGAACTCGAAGCCATAGCGCCGGGCGAAGAACACCATTTTCGGCACGATCACCGCCTGTTTTCCGCTCCCCCGTAACCTGGCCAGGTTGGTGTTGTCGATGATGCATGTCTTGGCCGAGTGGCCCCAATACATCAGCGCCTCGTGCAAGAAGCATTTCATCGTGAAACGCGGAAACACGCGGTAGAACTTCAAGTACCGCCGCTTCGAGTAGCGCAGGTACAGCAGGCTGGCCACTACCCGCGTTGGCTGCTCCGCCAGTTTCACGACGTACACCGAGGTGTCGTGCTGCATTTCCGCGCCTGGGTCGTCCGGTACGTGGTCGCAGCGAGCCGACCGCGACTGGCCCAGATCCAGCTCGCGCAGCAGTCGCGTCAAAGTGGGATAGCTGACCTGGATCTTCTCCTCCTCCACCAGCTTCTCGTGCATCCGCTGCACCCAGCCGTCACATTCGTCGTACAGTCGCCGCAACAGGTCCGCATCGATTTGGATCTTGTCCTTGCGGACCGTGTTGGGCATGGCCCCTTGCCGCCGGACGATCTCCCGCACGGTGTTGCGGCTGACATTGAATTGCCGGCTGATGTCGCGTAGTGACGTTCCCGCCAAATGCAACTGGTGGATGGCATTACGCACGTCCGCATCGATCATGGAACTCTTTCATCCTTTCGCGAAAAGATTCGAAGGAGCTCAACAGACCACCACTGAGCAGATGGGCCTGGGCATGGAAGGCCCGGCTCTTCAGCCGCGCGTCCTGGCACTTGGTCATCACGCGCCGCAGGTAATTCCCCAACAGCTCCAGATCCCTCAGCAGCAGGCGCTCGAATTCGCTGCAGCCCTCAACGTCGTCGGGCACGTTTTTCATCTGTTCGAGCGACCAGTTCAGCTTGCCGGTCTCGATCGCTTCCCGCAGCGACGCCGGACCCTGGAAGTAAGCCCCTGCCAGCAGATCGATGTCCCGCACGCTCAATCGCTTGCCCGCCACCACTTTCATGAACCGCTCGATCCGCTCCTGATCGATTCCGTTCATGCGCCTGAACGGCCGCAACGTGTACAGGTAGCTGTAGACGGGAAACGCTCCCCGGAAGAGGATCTCCTGGATGGGCTGGCTCATCTCTTCCAGAAGACTGCGGCGCATGCTGACCCAGCCCTTGCTGCGCCCCAGCATTTGGGCCACCTCCGCCAGGCTCATCCCGTGCAGGGTCAAGAGGTCGACGACGAAGCGCGCTTGTTCCAGAATCCCCAAGGCATTGTCCGTCGACACCCGCATCAGGTGAATGATGCCCGTGGCTTCGTCCTGGGCGAGCGATTGATACGGCAAGGACCCAATCCCCAGCTTTTTGGCGCAGCGGTAGCGTTTGAAGCCGTTGAGGAGGAACCGGCCGTCGGGTGTATCCACTCCATCCAGCGGATCCTCGATCCCACGCTCGGCGATCGACGCCAGCAGGCGCGCTTCGCGAGCCTCGTCCCGCAGCCGATGGCCTTGGTACCGCAGGTCCAAGCTCGACAGTTCCACGCTCTCGCTCATCGCTCGGTCCCTACGGCGGGTGCTGATTCAGAAAGGCGAGAACGTAGTCGAGCCTCCGTCGCCGGGCCATGCTGTGTTGTCTCAACGCTTGACAGAGCCAATTGCCGAGTTGGTTCGGACTCATCTGAATGCCTTCGATCAGACTCACGACCATCCGCACATAGGGCAGTACGGGAGACTCCACCACGCTCGATTCATCCAGAACGACTCCTCCCAAACGCAACTCACCGTTCGCTGGAGTCTCTCCGGGGTCGACGGAGTTGGCGGGCGACGCAATCGGCTGGCCTGGCTGCGGCTCGGCATCCCTCCGACTCGTCTTGGATGAACAACCATCGCGCCGGAACCTTGCTTTTTTCCCATCCGGCGACCTGTGGTACGCCGCGCTCCGCTGGTTCGAACGCTGCCGACGATGGTGCGCCCGGCAGCCGAACGGGCACCGCAGGTTGATACGACCCGCGTTTCGAGGATGCGTCAGAAACCGAATTCCGCAGTGAACCGTGCAGTCACGCAACCCAGGATGGGACTCCAAGACCGAGTCCAGAGTGGTCTGGTAGTGCTGAATAACCGGCTTAACGCGATCGTCCTGATGCCAGTCCGGGCGAAACGAGAAACAGTTCTCGATTCCGATGACAAAAAAGCCAGGCTCTCGGTTAAAATCGCGATCGCTTTACACACACCCTCGTCCTACCTCCTCGACGCGAAACCATCGAGAGCAAGGACGAGGATTTTTTTTGTTCACAGGCTACTCGCGACGACACAATCACTATCCATCCGTCGAAATGCGCAAGCCCTTCTCCTCGCCCAGTCAACGCCGACCGGCTGACCATCCGGATTGAAATCACTACTTGGAAGAAAAGAACGAACTGCCTTCTTCTTTCCAAGTAGCGGGGCAATTTAGCTGAGCAATAACGGGGCAATTCAGCTGAGCGGCATAGGGAATCACCCAGTATTC
>VHCZ01000360.1 GCA_016871535.1 Verrucomicrobiota bacterium | reverse complement strand
TATCAGCAAGGAAACGATGGCGTACTTGGCCACACGCCCCAACCGCTTTGTGTATGTGCACACGCCCAAGCACGGTTCGTGGCTCAACCTGGTGGAGACGCTCTTCGGGAAAATGGCGCGGACCTTTTTGCGCGGGATGCGGGTGGCGAGTTGGCAGGAGATGACTCTCCCAAAGTCCTTGGTCAGTTTGACGCCATGCGCCGCGCTGTGAAAGTTTACTTTCTTACTTTGCCCTTCGCCCTTTGCATCTTGGGTGCATACGTTTGGTTCAACACGGATATCGCTCGCCCTTCGCCCTCTGCCCTTAGCTCTTCGCCGCGCCTTTGGCTTGTGGCGCGGACCAACATCCCCGGCTACACCTTCGTCCCCGAACCCGTGAGCGAATCGGTCATGAAGACCTTGGGCACGACGAACATCCTGAGCGGAACGTTTATGAGAAACGATGGGAGCAGGACCGGGGGACCACGGGACCACGGGACCACGGCCTCTTTTGCTCTTGCCTTTTCGCCGTTGGCCCCCGCTCACCGACGCACCGACGTACCGACGCGCCGCTCACCGAGTGATTCGAAAGCCTGGGCAGCACAGCAAAAGTGAGGACTGCCCCATCGGATCCCAGATGAAGCTTTTGTTGGAAAACCTGCCTCCGTCGCTGACCGGACATCGGGAGTCGATCGAGCGCTGTCTGCACGCGATGGCGTCCGTCATGCCACTCCGAGCAGTCTATCTTTTCGGATCACACGCGCGTGGCGACGCTCGTCCAGATAGCGACGTGGACCTGTGCGTGGTCAGTGACGAGGCCGAGCGACAGATAGCGGCCTCGCAACGACTGAGCGGGGCGCTCCTCCGCGTCTGGCCCCGTCCAGCCTTTACACTCATTCCCATCGCGCCGAAGCGGCTCGCTGAAAAGAAAGCGACCAAGGACCACTTTTTCCAGACCATCCTTGATCAGGGAGTGCCCCTTGCCACGGAAGACTGACTCCAGCAATCCGGCTGATTGGCTCTACCTTTCGGAGAGCGACCTGAACGGTATCCGTGTGCTGTCGGAAAAGGAGGAGGGTTACGAAATGTGCCGTGGGAAACTGGCGGAAGTGATCGAAAAGGTGATGAAGGCCGAATTACTCCGACTGGGTTGGTTTCTGGAGAAAACCCATGATCTGCGCAAGCTGTTTGGCGAACTTGAAACCCGACAGTCCGACCTGTGTCCGGCTCTGAATCCGCTGGTGACAGCGTATGCGGAGGTCTATTTCATGGCGCGGTACCCCGGGTTTGACCTCGAAGATCCCGACTGGGGTGCTCTCCGTTGCGATGTGGCCGCGACCCGTGAATTGTTAGCCCGTCTGAAGTCGCGTTTTGGTCCGACGTTCAATCAAAACGCATGAATCTTCCAGCCCGTCTTCCACTGGCCTCCGACTATTGACCTCTGACCGCTGACTTCTGATCCCTGATCCATCTCTGACCCGCGATGAAGAAGACTTTAAGGCCATCCTCGAAAGCTCCGCCGCGATCAACGAAAAGGAGAGTACCCCCGGTGCCGCTCTTTTGGGTACGCAAGCCCAATCCAGAACTCGATCGAAGCGGTGATTGGCTGCTCAAGAACCTCAAACAACTGCGGTCGGAAGCCTCAGCACGTGCCCATTCTCTTTGACACCGGCGCGTTAGAACTGCTTCGACGCCGCCATCGTGAGGCAGAAAAGCTGGCCATTGATTTCTTTCCGCCGCTGATCTCGGTTCGTGTGCTCGGACTCCACGCAATTTTAAAACAGGCTCTAAATTCCCGATGCTGCTCCACGACAGTCCCGAGCACAATCTAAGGACGATTCCGCTTCAGCGTTCTCGCCGTCGCGATCGGTCAATTTGGGTTCAGCTATCCTGCGGCGAGGGATTTTGGACGGGGGCGAGGCGGCGAGGTCCGAGCATCCCCGCAGCGGGTTGTCAGGACCGAGCCAACGAAGCCCCCGTGCAAAAGACCCGCCGCCCAGAGGGTTTTCGCGGAAAAGGCTTTCTGGCTTCGTTGCATCTCGCTCACAGACCGCCAGCGGGTATGCTCGCTCGTCGCCTGTCTGCGTGCCCCGCACAGGCAGGCGCCTCGCTAGAATGCCTTTTCCGCGAAAACAGGACCCCGCCGAATTTCAAAACAGGCTCTAATTGGCTTGTGTGCCGAAATTGGCAAAATGCTCGGCTCCATGATCAACAACCCTGGCCCCTTTCTGACCGCTGACCGCTGACCGCTGACTTCTGACCGCTGACCCCTTTTCGATCCATGTTGAGAAAACCCGCTCCCCAAGGAAGCGAGGGCGTCTCGCCTGCCGCTTCGGTCGTCTCGGTGTTGATATGCAATCATTCAGGTCGTTAACCGTAACGTTGCATAAAGAGGAGCATGTCCCCTCACCTCTCCGAGCCGTAATCCCTCCCCACGAACCTGATTCAACCACGGATTACACGGATCACACGGATAAGACCGCTTCCATATCCGCGAAATCCGTGAAATCCGTGGTCAAGAAATTGGTTCAGGGGTTCGTTGAATCCTCGTGTCACGGCACGAAAAGTCGATTGAGAGGATTCGGCGGGGGCATTCCGATTACGCAATCCGCTTTGATGGGTTGCGGAATCTGCTGAAGCATCTAGGATTCGTGGAGACTATTTCTGGCAGCCACCACGTTTTCAAAAAGCCTGGGTGTGGAGTTATCAACTTGCAGCCAGCCGGCCACCAAGCGAAAGGTTACCAGGTCCGTCAAGTTCGCAACGTCCTGCAGGCTGGAAACTTGATATGAAGAAAACACCAGATATGGCCGAATACGAAATCGACATCTATTGGGACGACCGTGACGAAATCTTTGTTGCGGAAGTGGCCGACTTGCCGGGGTGCGCGGCTCACGGTGCATCACGAGCCGAGGCTCTTTTGAATGTTGAGATGGCGATCACAAATTGGATCACGGCCGCCAAGTCCATCGGCCAGTCCATCCCCAAACCTCGGAGGCGGATGGTAAGTTCAGCGTTCAATGTTCGATGTTCGACCCTGTAATTTTGGCGTTCTTTTATGGGCGCCGAGACTATCCCGCCTAAAGAAGCGGCGCGTCTCCGAAAAAAGGGCCTCCTCGGCATGCCCGATGAGTAACGTGCCCGTCGCTTCGTCGCTTCATGAGTCTCAGATCAACATTGACACAACTTTCAGTCGCGCTAACCTCCGTGCGAAAGGATGGAGCAAGGACCACAGTTTGGGCAAAGAGCACGGGGCGAAGAGTATGGTGGCCCCTTTGCGCTTGGCGCTTGGTTCGCTGCCCTTCGCTCCATGCCCCCTTGCCCTTTGCGAACAAGAAGGCGTGACCAACCTGTTGGTTGATTGCGACACGTTGAGCCGAAAAATCACCAACTTCTCCCGATCTCTGTGAGCAAAGAGCAAAACGGTAAGAGCAAAGAGCGTAGGGCTGAGAGCAATGAGCAAAGCGCACGGAGGCCCCATTCCCTTCGCCCCTTGCTCTTACCCCTTGGGCCTTTGCGCCTTGCTCTCCGCCCTTGGCGCTTTGCCCTTGGCCCGTTTCTCCTCACTTTGCCCTTCGCCCTTTGCATCTTGGGTGCATACGTTTGGTTCAACACGGATATCGCCCGCCCTTCGCCCTCTGCCCTTAGCTCTTCGCCGCGCCTTTGGCTTTCGGCGCGGACCAACATCCCCGGCTACACCTTCGTCCCCGATCCGGTGAGCGAATCGGTGATGAAAACCCTCGGAACGACGAACATCTTGAGCGGAACTTTCTACAGAACAGAAGTCAGGAATCAGAAGTCAGCGGTCAGCGATCAGAAATCAACACTGACCTCTGACTTTCGATCTCCGACCTCTGGACTCGACCAACTTCCATCTCCCAACTCCCGTCTCCTAAAATGCGACTTCCGCATTTTCGAACTCCCCAAAAGTGCGAACCGCGAAGCCGCCGCCTGGTGCGCCCTGGCAGGGGGACAGCCATTGATCGGAACAACGGAATGGGGACGCGATTCCATTTCGCGAGACTCCGCAGCCTATTATTTCTGGAACCGCGCCGTTCAATTGAAGCAAATTCTGCACACTGCCCAAAACCGCCTCCCGGTCCGCGAAGAAAAACAGTTCGTGCGCTATTCGGTACCGCTGGAATCGGATTGGCATTCTGGAATTCAGGCCATGAACACCTTTGGCCCTGGTTGGATGTCGGCATACCGGCTCTGAGACAAATTGACGGGACTTCGAATCGGGATGGAAGTCGAGATAACTGAAGGCGCTTTGAAGGCATTGGCGAAGTTGCCGAAACGGCATGCTGCGCAGATCCTGGAGAAGATACAGGGCTTGCTTGGCCGAGGGTTTGCGCGGCGATATCAAGCGTCTCCACGAGTCTGATTACGCATACAGATTGCGATCGGGTAAGTATCGCATCCTCTTTGATCTCGAAGGCGAAAAGATCGTAGTGCAGAAAATTGGTGATCGAAAGGACGTTTATGACTAGTTCGATTCTTAGCCGGCCCGTAACGAGAAGGTCACGGCCCGAAATCGGGCGTCAGCTTGGAAAGGTGAAAGAAGAATTGGAGGACTTGAGAGACTATGTTGAATTGCTCGAGGCGCGGTTTGAAAACCAGTCCAAGCGTCGCTATTCAATCCACGAGGCGAGACAGAAATTGCAGCTCTGAACTCTCACATTGAATCCACGTCTGACTGACTTCAGGTCTTTAGTCGTTGGTCCTTGGTCATTTGGTCTCAGCTCCGCCCCTCGACCCTGGACGCTCGACGCCAAGATGGACCCCGGTCTTGAATACTCGTTCGGCACGCAGACTTGCCCATAATATAATAAGAACTGACACCTTTCGTTCCACACCCACGGTTGACACTGCCTGGAAACCGTGATTGGGTGAGTGCGGATTGTTTGGCATGAAAATGGTGAGAATCAAGTTTGTTGACGCAGCCAAGGAAGCCGAGGGGTTTGTCGCCTTAGTGGTCCATTTCATAAATACGCTCACGTTCGCGGCAAGGGATTTTTCGGCCAGACGAGGCGCGAGCGACGAGCATATCCCGAAGTGGATCTGTAAGGAGCAAGCAACGAAGTCTGGCGAAAAAGAA
>VHCZ01000359.1 GCA_016871535.1 Verrucomicrobiota bacterium | reverse complement strand
ACAGATCCACTTCGGGATATGCTCGTCGCTCGCGCCTCGTCTGGCCGAAAAATCCCTTGCCGCGAACGTGAGCGTATTTATGAAATGGACCACTAAGTTGGCTGCGCCTGGGAAGGTTCGCCTGGTTCCTTGCTCGCAACCTGATCTGACGGCGCGCTCTTGGCCCCTTTGGGCTTTTTGGGAGGACGCGGCTCGAATTCGAAACTGACTTTGCCGCCTTCGCCCACGACCAGGTAAGCGTTGAACGGCCGTCCCTTCTTGGAAATGAACCGCTGAAGCAAATCCGTCTTGCCCGTTTGCAGGAGCTTGATCATCTGCGCGCGCTCGATCTGGCGCTGCAAAATGATCTTGCCGGAACGGAAATCACAAATCCGCTTCGGTCCCGTGGCCTTTTCGCAAATGTAGCTCATCCCGTCTTCAAAGACACGGGCGCTGCACTTCGGGCACTTTCCCAGCGGCTCCTGCCCCGTGAAATCGACTTCCTTGTCCGCGCCTTCGCCATTCCCGTTGCTCTGGCCAAAATCGAACTCGGGCTTGAGATCCGGCGTAAGTTTGATGAGGGCCGCAAACGGTTTGCCCATCCGGCTGCGGAATCCCTGGAGCGGCCCGATCGTGCGTTTCGTGATCAACTCTTCCACTTCCTGAACTTCGAACTGGCGCCCGGCGACGATTCGCCAGAGGGCGAAATCACACGACTGACATTGGAACTTTTTGTAGTTCTCGCGAATCTCCCCGCCGCACTTGGGGCAGCGGACGGTCAGCGTCGCGAAATCCCCCGGAACGGTGTCGCTTTCGTAGCGCTTGGCCTTTTCCACGATCGAACGGGTCACGCTCGCGATCTCGCGCATGAAGTCTTCGCGCCGCAGTTCGCCGCGCTCCATTTGCTTCAGCTTGAATTCCCAATCACCGGTCAGTTCCGGCGAGCACAGTTCGGGAATATTCAGCCCGCGCAGCAGCGCCAACAACGAAAACGCTTTCGGAGTGGGCTGGAGTTCGCGGCCCATGCGCTGGATGTATTTTTCGTAAATCAATCCTTCGATGATGGCGGCGCGCGTTGCCGGAGTGCCCAGCCCTTTCGCGCTCATCGCCTCGCGCAATTCCTCGTCATCGACGAGTTTGCCCGCGCCCTCCATCGCGCTGAGCAAGGTCGCTTCCGTAAAACGCGGCGGCGGCTTGGTCTGGTTCGCGATCACCTCGACGTTGCTGGTGCGGGCGGTCTCGTTGGCTTTCACGGCGACCAGGTTCGGGGCGTCGTCGGTTTGAACGTCGCGGCCATACACTTCCATCCACCCGGGCGCCACCATCACTTTGCCCTCGCTCTTGAACGGTTCCTCCGCGACGCGCGTGATGCGGGTGGTGACCAGGAATTCCGCCGCCGGATAAAACACGGCCAGGAACCGGCGGGTGACCATATCGTAAATCCGGTTCTCGTCGTCGTTCAGATGCCTGGGGGGTTGCGAGGTCGGGATGATCGCGAAGTGGTCCGAGATTTTCGCGTTGTTGAAGATGCGCTTGTTGGGCTTCACCCATTCTTGTTCGAGAATCTTTCCGGCGAACGGCGCGTAGGGCGTGGGGTCCATCGCGTTCAACGTGCGCTTCACCGTGGCGAGGTAATCTTCCGGGAGCGCGCGCGAATCCGTTCGGGGATACGTCAGGACTTTGTGCCGTTCATAGAGCGCCTGCGCGATCTGGAGGGTCCGGTTGGCGGGCAAGCCGAAGCGGCTGTTGGCCTCGCGCTGCAAACTCGTCAGATCAAACAATAGCGGCGAGAGCTGCGTCGTGGGCTTGCTTTCTTCCGCGATGACCCCGGGTTTGCCCAGACACCTGGCGCGGATGGCTTCGGCGCGCGCCACGTCCCAGATTCGCTCCGCCCGCGAGTCCGCGTCGGCTTCCTTTTTTTCCTTTGAGAATTGCTCGTGAAACCACCGGCCCGTGTAAGTGCCGGCCTCCACGCCGAACGTCGCATGGACTTCCCAATAATCCCGCGGGACAAATTTTTTGATCTTCTCTTCGCGCTCCACGACGATCGCGAGCGTCGGCGTCTGGACGCGTCCGACGGTGGTGAGCTGGAACCCGCCGCTCTTGGAGTTGAAGGCCGTCATCGCGCGGGTGCCATTGATCCCTACCAGCCAATCGGATTCGGACCGGCAAACCGCGGCGTCTGCCAGCGGCCGCATCGCCGCGTCATTGCGCAGGACGGCAAATCCTTCCCGAATCGCCGCCGGGGTCATGGACTGCAGCCAGAGGCGTTCGATCGTTTTTTTCGTGCCGACGTGCTGGACGATGTAGCGGAAAATCAGTTCGCCTTCGCGCCCGGCGTCACAGGCGTTGATCAGGCGGGCCACGTCCTTGCGCTTGATCAGGCGGGCCAGCACTTTCAGGCGCGTCTCGGTTTTCTCAATCGGCCTGAGATCGAACGTGGGGGGAATGACGGGCAAATGCGCGAAGCTCCACTTTCCCTTTTTGACCTCCACGCCATCGGGGGGGATGAGTTCGAGCAAGTGGCCGATGGCCGACGACAGCACGTAGTCGTCGCTCTCGAAATAGTCCTGCTGCTTCGCAAAACCGCCCAGGGCTTTGGCGATATCCGCGGCCACGGACGGTTTTTCGGCAATGATCAATGCTTTGCCCATGACAAAAACAATGCGCTCGAATCTCTAAGACGATGCGGCACCCCGATGCAAACCCAATCCACGCTTTCTTTTTGACTGCGGTAACGTCGTCAAAAAGTTTTCCGATGTCAAAGCAGGAATAATTCGCGTCGTTCCCTCTCAGTTAAGATAGTCAAGGTGGGGCGAGACTCCTGCCGAGCCAATGCCATCGAAGACAGGCTCCGCCGGACCGTCGCTCCACCGTCGTGAACTGAGGGGTTACTGTGCAGACCGTGGGATTGACGACAGATCGACCGGAGAACCGTAGCGCAGATTTTCAATCTGCGGTATCGCCGATTTCCAATCGGCAGGGCGCCGGCAAGTCCCAGCGTGCTCGGACTGGGAGACGCCCCGCAGAATACAATTCTGCGATACGGCAGAGTGCAACTCTGCGCTACGCTTGAGCGCCGCTAAAAGCCGTGTCCTCATACGGAGATGCGCCGCATTTCGACTGGCGAGGCGCCGGTCGATGCACGCGAGGGCGCGTGTGTTTCCCGGTCGCGTCACATGCATCATAGATTTTCCGGCTTGTCTTGAAAGTCCATTTCGCGTCTAAACAGCCCGCATGCCTGAATGGATTGCTGTCGTCCTCCTTGGAATCATCGAAGGGGTCACGGAGTTTTTGCCTGTCTCATCGACCGGCCATTTGCTTTTGGCGGAGAATTGGCTGCCCCGCCAGTCGGACGTATTCAACACCGTCGTGCAATGCGGCGCGGTGCTGGCCGTCATCCTGACCTTCACCGAGCGGCTGCGGCAGTTCCTTTTCCAATGGCGCGACCCGGAGACGAGAGATTATCTGGCCAAGCTGTTGAGCGCTTTCTTCATCACGGGGGCAGGCGGCTTGATCCTGAAGAAACTGGATTTCGAACTGCCTGAAGAAATCGCGCCGGTGGCCTGGGCGACACTGATCGGCGGAATTCTGTTTCTGGCGGTCGAACGCTGGTTGCGGAACCGGACGTTATCGAATGCAGTGACGTGGCAAGTCGCCGTCGCGGCGGGCGCTTCCCAGTTGCTGGCCGCGCTTTTCCCGGGTGCGTCCCGATCCGGCATGACGATCCTCGCGGCGCTGGCCCTGGGCTGTAGCCGCCCCGCGGCGACCGAGTTTTCATTTTTGCTGGGCATCCCGACTTTGCTTTCGGCTGGCGCGCTGCAAACTCTGGATGCGCTCCGGCAGCCGCAAGGGCCGGCGATCGATTGGGGCATGATCGCGCTCGGTTCCGCCGTCGGCGCCGTGACCGCGCTCGCGGTGGTGCGCTGGCTGCTGCGCTTTGTGCAAACCCACACCTTCGTCGGCTTCGCCTGGTATCGGATTGGGCTTGGCGTCATTCTCCTTCTGCTCGTGAAGTGAAAATCGCGCAAAGAACAGTTAGGGTCCTTGAACTCCAAAACTTGGCACAACTGAGTCAAGTTGTTGAACAGCGAATGATTCCTGGATCACTCTTTTAGTAATCAAAGTGCTGGGCAGATGAGAAGAGAAGTCCAGCCGATAGCCAATCGAAGCGCCAGCAACCCTTCGCGCCCGTCTTCACGAACGTGCCGACGATTTCTTCCGCACTTCAACGCGCTCGATCTGCGGCACGTCCACGACATCATGCCCGCCCCTTCCGGGAAGGAATACGATCAGGGTTTCGCCCTCCGGCGAGAGGGCGGCGAACTCAGGGTGCGGAATCGAGTAGGTTTTGTTGCTGCCCGTGCAAATCCTAATTGGGCGGAACGGACTGGCTTGAAGCAACTTTCTCAACTCGTTCGGATTCATGCCGGCTCTATGCCACAGCCTTCCAATTCCTTCAAGTTCTCGATTGCGGACGGAGCGCCTCAACAGCACGAGTCGGGGTCCGATAGGCCAATCGTTCGTTTGAATCCTGGAACGCTCCCTTGGTCTCAGAACCCTGCCTACGGCCCATGAATCGGTAAGGACGCGTTCCACCGCGTCCCTGAAATTGTCTTTTCGATCGCGGAGTAAAGTCAGGGACGGAGTGGAATCCGTCCCTACCAGGTTTCATGGGGGCCCATGAGCCTGCGCTGGTAGGGCGGTGCTGCTGCGCCGCCGTATCGACAGAAAACCGGCTGCGCGGCGACGCAGCCTACCAGGTTCATGGGAAGCCTCGCTCGTTCAACTCGAACTCCGAAGTTCATTTATAGAGAAGGAAACGAAGATAACGAAGCGGATCGCTCACTTCACCTTCCGGCTCCGCGAGGTCCGCGAGGTGGATCTTGGGGCCTCAGCACTGGCTCGCGGCGAATTTTCTGTGGGCTGGTTTCGGACACAGGCGCAACGCTATCGAGGCGGGCGGGAATTTTCAAAAAACTTATTTGGACCGGCATTGGTCGTTGCCGCAGGGCGGCCATGGCGGTAAATTCGGACGATGAATGCAACGGCGATCAAAGAGGTCGCTGAGCGGCAGCCTTTTCGCCCGTTTACGGTGCGGCTCAATGACGGC
>VHCZ01000358.1 GCA_016871535.1 Verrucomicrobiota bacterium | reverse complement strand
GGCGGCGGCGATGGCAATGCGTTCCATGTCATCTACTGCCGGCTCGCGTCCGATGGGCTTCCTCGCGCACTTGAGCGGCCCGCCGTAAGCCAACTCCTGCGCGAACATCCCTACGCGCTGTTCGTCTTCTCCAACAAAGGCCAGACCGACTGGCATTTCCTGAACGTCAAGCTCGACGAGAAAATCGAGCGCCGCCGGCTGTTCCGCAGAATCACGATCCGGCCGGGCGTGGGGTTGCGCACGGCCACGGAGCGGATTCAACTTCTCGATCTCACGGAGATTCATCCCGAATTGTTCGGCATCACGCCGCTGGCGATTCAGGAACAGTGCGACGCCGCGTTCGATGTCGAGGCCGTCACCAAGGATTTCTTCCGCGAAATTGCCAACTGGTATTTCTGGGCGCTCAAAGTCGCCCGCTTCCCCAAGGACGCGCCCAAGGAAGCCGACGGCCACGACCACATCAGCCTCATTCGCCTGATCACGCGCCTGATCTTCTGCTGGTTTGTGAAGGAAAAGGGACTCATCCCGGCAGAACTGTTCGATGAACGCCATCTCGCCCGGATGCTCGCCGGATTCGCGCCGGACAAGGCGTCGGACAAGGAATCCGTTTTCTACAAGGCCATCCTGCAAAATCTATTCTTCGCCACGCTCAACACCGAAATGGACAAACGCGGCTGGCGGCGCGAGGAGCAGAATTTCATGGCGCACAGCCTTTACCGGCATCGCGAGTTGTTCCAGAAACCCGCCGAGGCGCTCGACGTTTTCAAAAACATCCCGTTCCTCAACGGCGGCCTGTTCGAGTGCCTCGACAAAGACCTCGGTGAAGACGCCAAGCCTCGTTACGTCCGCATTGACGGCTTCTCCGACCGCGCCGACAGCCAGCCGGTCGTGCCCGATTTCCTTTTCTTCGGCGGCGAGCGCGACGTGAATTTGAGCGCCGACTATGGCGACAAGAAATTCGAGCGCGTGCCGGTGCGCGGCCTGATTCACATCTTCGACCGCTACAATTTCACCGTCGAGGAAGACACGCCGATTGACCAGGAAGTTGCGCTCGACCCGGAACTGTCCGGCAAGGTGTTTGAAAATCTGCTCGCGGCCTACAACCCGGAGACTGGCGCGACCGCCCGCAAACAGACCGGCTCGTTTTACACCCCGCGCGAAATCGTCAACTACATGGTGGACGAGGCGCTGATTGCGTGCCTGAAAACCAAGCTGGAAACCGCCCTGCCGTCAGCGAAGGACGTGGAAACCTGGCTTCGGCATCTGTTCGCCTACAACGACGAGCCGCACCGGTTCACGCCGGCGGAGGTGGACGCCCTGATTGCCGCCATTGACAACCTCAAATCCCTCGATCCCGCCGTCGGCTCGGGCGCGTTCCCGATGGGCATCTTGCACAAGCTGGTGTTCATCCTCGGCAAGCTCGACCCGCGCAACGAGAAATGGAAGGAGCGCCAGGTTCAGCGCGTCCGGAACACCATCGCGGAAGCCGAGAAGATTGAGGACGCCCCACTGCGGGAGCGGACCGTGCGCGACCTGGAACAGCAGATCGCCGGCATCAACGACGCCTTCGAGCACAACGAACTGGATTATGGCCGCAAGCTCTACCTGATTGAGAACTGCATCTTCGGCGTGGACATCCAGCCGATTGCCGTCCAAATCGCCAAGATGCGGTTCTTCATCTCGCTCATCGTGGACCAGAAGATTGACGACGCGCAGCCCAATCGCGGCGTGCGCCCGCTGCCGAACCTGGAAACCAGGTTCGTGGCGGCCAACACGCTCATTGGTGTGAACCGGCCCGGCCAGCAACTGCTCCGCAACCGGGAGATTGACGCCAAAGAAGCCGAACTGCGCCGCGTGCGCGAACGGCATTTCATGGCCCGCACTCTTGCCAGCAAGGCAAAATGCCGCGAACAGGATGAAAAGCTCCGCGGCCAAATCGCTGAACTTCTGAAACATGACGGCTGGGACACCGCCACTGCCCGCAAACTCGCCTCGTGGAATCCCTACGATCAGAACGCGTCGGCCGATTTCTTTGATGCCGAATGGATGTTTGGTATTCGCAACGAATTCGATCTTGGTATCGGGAATCCGCCATACGGCGCGCAGTTTTCCGACGAGGAAAAGGAGTTGTTCCTGCGTATCTACCGCAACCAAGACTATCAACTCGATAGCTACCTCTTGTTCTTGGAACGAGGTTTCGACTTCCTGCGACCCTGCGGTGTGCTGACTTTCATCATCCCGAACCCGTGGCTGAGCAACCTCAAGCTAAAGAAAATACGCAAGTTCATTTTCAGCAATCAGGTCGTCCAAGAGATCGTCCATTATTCACGGAAAGTATTCGATGCGGTGGTGGACACCGAGGTTGTAATCCTGCGCAAGCAGCCGCCAGACGGAACGATGACGAAGATAAAGATTATCACGGAACTGGACGCCGTGGACTCGCGTCAAGTCGCGCAGGCGAAATGGGCTGCCCTGCACGGCGAGCCCGTGAACATCTTTGCTGCTGAGGCGCTTGAAAATCTCGTCGCAAAGCTTCGGCACGGTTCTCGTGCGTTGAGGGAGCTGTGCGATGTCACGGTGGGAATGAAGCCTTACCAAGTTGGCAAAGGCGTTCCGAAACAAACGCGCGACATTGTAGAGAAGAGAGTGTTTGATGCCACGCATCGCAAAGACAAATCGTATCGCCCGCTCCTACGGGGTCGCGACATCGAGAAATACGTTACCAAATGGCCAGGCGACCGGTGGATCAAATACGGCGACCATCTTGCAGAACCACGTCCATCCGCCGGCTTTGACGCGCCACAGAAGCTGGTGATTCGCCAGACGGGGGACTCTCTCATTGCCACGCTCGACTCCGAGCAATTCATTTGCATGAACAACCTGCACACGATTGTCCCGAAAGACGCCGATTGCGACCTGCTGTTCATCCTCGGACTGTTGAACTCCAAATTACTCAATCACTATTTCCAGTGGATGAATCCTGAAAAGGGGGAAGCGTTGGCAGAGGTGAAAAAGGAGCACGTGGAAAAGCTTCTTGTTAAGAAGGCCACTCGGGAGCAAGCGGCAGGGATTTCAAAGCGAGTCGAGAAGGTTCTTGCCGCCAAGCGCCAGAATCCCGCCGCCGACACGAGCGGGTTGGAGCGGGAGATAGACCAGCAGGTCTATGCCCTCTACGGCCTGACGCCGGAGGAAATCAAAATCGTGGAGGAGGCGGGCAAATGAATCTTCATTTCAAATTGCATTCCGCCGCCCAGCGCCGTAGGCGCGGCATCTTTGTAGAAATCCGTGTCCCCATCAATTCCAACTCCGTCAGGAGCGGCCTATTCCGCCCCGACGGGGCTTTGGATTTGTGCGGGTCTCGGTTCTACAAAGATGTCGCTCCTGACGGAGCTGCCTGGATTCTCTCGTCCACGGAATCGGCGCGGTTTTGTCACCTTGAAATTCCCCTATGCTACTGTGGATTTTCAAGGTAGCCTTTGAAGCGTGATTCAACGCGCCGCATTGGAAAAGCATGTGCAATCGGCCTTGCGCCGCAGCCGCGTGGTGGCGCTCATCGGCCCGCGGCAGTGCGGCAAGACGACGCTGGCGCAGCAGTTCCTCGCGGCCGACTCCCTGAATTATTTCGACCTGGAAGACCCCGTGGGCCTGGCGCGGCTCGTTGAGCCGGTGACGGCGTTGCAGGATCTAAAAGGGCTGGTGGTGATTGACGAAATTCAGCGGCGTCCGGAGCTGTTTCCGGTGTTGCGGGTGCTGGCGGATCGCAAGCCATTGCCGGCGCGTTTTCTGATTCTGGGGAGCGCGTCGCCGGATTTGATGCGGCAATCGTCGGAATCGCTGGCGGGCCGGATGGAGACCCTCCCGATGGGCGGATTTGGTTTGAGCGAGATCGGCGTGGAGAAATTTTCGCGGCATTGGCTGCGGGGCGGATTGCCGCTGGCGTTTCTGGCGCGGACGGAAGCCGACAGTCTGGCGTGGCGGAAGAACTTCATTCAGACTTTTCTGGAGCGGGATTTGCCGCAATGGGGCATCGGCGCGCCGGCCACAGCCTTGCTGCGGTTCTGGACGATGCTGGCGCATTATCACGGGCAGACGTGGAACGCGGCCGATCCGGCCCGTTCGCTGGGCGTGAGTGAAACGACAGTGCGGCGCTATCTGGACATCCTGACGGGCGTGTTCATGGTGCGGCAATTGCCGCCGTGGCACGCGAATCTGGGCAAGCGGCAGGTCAAAGCGCCGAAGATTTATTTTCGCGACAGCGGGTTGCTGCACCAACTGTTGGGCATCCGGTCAGTGAAGGAATTGCTGGCTCACCCGAAATCCGGCGCTTCGTGGGAAGGCTACGCGTTGGAGGAAACGATTCAGGCGGCCGAACCGGATGAGGCCTATTTCTGGGGAACGCATGCCGGAGCGGAGATTGATCTGGTCATGGTCAAAGGCGGACGCAAGCTGGGTGTGGAATTCAAGCGGGCGGACGCGCCGCAACTGACACCTTCGATGCGAATTGCCTTGGAGGATTTGAAGCTGAAGCAGATTGCCGTGGTGTATCCCGGTGATCGCCGATATTCGTTGCACGATCAGGTCGAAGCCGTTCCGTTAAAGGCTCTGGTGGACGGAATGAAAGGACTGTTTGGTTAGCATTCATGCCCACACACGACATCATTGATAACCGCAAGGAGAAACTGGTGGACCACATCAACCGGATTCTCTCGTCCACGGAATCGGCGCGGTTCGCGGTCGGATATTTTTTCCTGTCCGGGTTGGAAAGCATCGCGCATCGGCTGGTCGGCGTGAAGGAATTGCGGTTGCTCATTGGCAACACGACAAACCGCGAGACGTTGGAGCAATTGGCCGAGGGCTACCGGCGGCTGGAACTGGTGGCCGAGGCGGCAGAGGCGGAGGCGTATCCCAAGCGCACGGAAACGAAACGCATGGCCGGCGAAACGGCGGGCAACATCCGGTCGGCCATCGAGTTGATGGACCAGACGGATGAAGCGCAGGCGGTCGTGACGGCGCTGGTGCGAATGATCGAAGAGAAGCGGCTTGCGGTGAAGGTCTATACCAAGGGCCGCTTGCACGCGAAGGCATACATCTTCGATTACGGCAA
>VHCZ01000357.1 GCA_016871535.1 Verrucomicrobiota bacterium | reverse complement strand
TACTGCTTGGTCCGCGGGATGGACGACAAAGCTCGTAGCGCAGAGTTGCACTCTGCCGTATCGCAGAATTGTATTCTGCGGGGCGTCTCCCAGTCCGAGCCCGCTGGGACTTGCCGGCGCCCTGCCGATTGGAAATCGGCGATACAGCAGATTGAAAATCTGCGCTACGATTCTCCGGTCGATCTGTCGTCAATCCCACGGTCTGCACAATATGTTGAGTTGCCCCGCCCAAGTCATCCCCTTGCTCCTGTTGCTCGGCGCAAGTTCGCAGCGCGCGCTGGCCGCTTCGCCATTGGAAGCCGCGGTGCTGCGTGCCGTGCGCGAAGCGCGCTTCGACCGCGTGCTCGACTTCGGGCCGGCCAATGAGGATGCAGCCAAGCCGGCTTTGCCGAAAACCATCGCCATGTGCCCGACGTGGATGTCGCGGTCATTCAACTGAATCGCGAAGGCCAGGTGATGGCGTCCGCCAATGTGCTGCTGTCCCGCGACTATCCCGAGGGATTGATTGTCCCGGCCAGTTTGAACCAGGGCGCGGCCGCCGTCCGGTTTCGTCGTTGGGACATCGCGCGCTGGAACGGCGGCGTGTTCAAGCCGGACGAGTCCCTGCCGGTGACCGCGAAAGGCTGGACCAACGATCCGCCGTTGACCGAGGACGTCGATGTTGTTCCCGGGCGAAGTCTTTGCAGATCGGGCGAAGGGGCCTTATGCGGATCCCGTCAGTCCGATCAGCTACACCCAGCGCATTCCCGCGCTGGCCAGGGCCATCGACGACGCGATCCGTGAGACGCGCTGAACGGAATTCGGTGCAGACATCGGAAGCTATCGGCTGGCGCAGAAAGCTGGCATGCTGCGCGCGTGTCTGGTTCTGGCGATGAACGGAGCGTTCGGCCTGTTCGAAGCCACGCGTGGCTGGTGCATGGCCCGCGCCTGCGACGCGAAGACCCGCTGGTGATCCGCCCCGCACCAGCGGCAGAACCGCGCTTGAAAAACGCCTCTGGGACAGCGCCGACCAGTTCCGCGCCAACTCCGGCCAAGTCAAATGCCAGATTGCGAAGTGCGGATTCGGAATCGCCGGCAGTTCGTCATTCGAAATTCGTCATTCGTCAGTCGCGAATGCCCCGTCCTGCATCATCCGCCTCCTCACCGAAGTCAATCTCGCCATGCCGGACCACGGCACTGAGCGTTTCAACTGACCCATGCCTGAAACCCCTGAACAAAAGGCCCGCCAGCAGATCGACGCGCAGCTACTCGCGTCAGGCTGGGTCGTTCAGGATTACAAGCAGTTCAATCCCTCCGCCGGGCGCGGCTTGGCCCTCCGCGAAGCTCCGCTTAAATCCGGCACCTGCGACTACCTGCTGCTCGTGGACCGCAAAGCCCTGGGTGTCATCGAGGCCAAGAAGCAGGGAACGCTGCTGGCGGGTGTTGCCGAGCAATCCGGACACTACGCCGAGAATCTCCCCGACTTCATCCAGTCCACCGCGCTCCAAATCCTTTACAGCCGCCCCTACAAGCAGCGGCTGACGGAAGCGATGTTGAAGGAACTCGAAGCCAAGTTGAAACAGCCCTTCGGCAGCGACCCCGTGAACGCGCTCTGGCACGCGCATGAAATCTCCCTCGCCCCCACCGGGGGAGAGGGCCGGGGTGAGGGGGCATCCGTGTCATCCGTGAAATCCGGTGTTAAGAAGAATCCCGCCTGCCGCTTTGCCGACCTCGTCGCGCTCGTCCGCTTTGCGCTGGAACAACAGCCCGTGCTCGAACCCTTCGCCGAATCCGTCACCACGCGTTTCAACGAATGGCTCATGGACAAGGCCAAAGCTGGCGTGAAATTTGACGGCGACCAACTCGCCTGGCTCAACCTCATCCGCGACCACATCGCCACCAGCCTGAGCATCGAGCCGGACGATTTCGATTACGCCCCGTTCAGCCAGCGCGGCGGACTCGGCAAAGCGCATCAACTTTTCGGCGAGGAACTGCCCAAGCTGCTCGATGAACTCAACGAGGCGCTTGCGGCATGAACCCACATTTTCTCCATCTCGACAAAACCGATTCCCGGTCTATCATGCCCGCCAGCATACCCGCCAAGCCTCTGGTGCAAGCCACGCGCAAATGTGGCGGGTTTTTCATTCCCGTTAATTTCGTGACGCCATGACCAAACCCATCGCCAAGAAGAAATCCGCCGCGCCTGCCCCGGCCAATTACCCCGGCCTGGTCGGTGGCATTGGCGAATTGCTCGATGCCGCCCGCCGCGCCAGTGTGCGCACGGTCAATGCCTTCATGACCGCGACCTATTGGGAAATCGACCGGCGCATCGTGGAGTTTGAGCAGGGCGGTGAAAAGCGGGCGGAGTATGGCGACGCGTTGCTGGAACGGCTCTCCCAGGATTTGACCGCCAAATTTGGCCGTGGATTCGCGCGCCCGAACTTGATTCGCTTTCGGCAGTTTTACCAGACGTTCCCGACGCCACGAATTCGTGCGACAGCGTCGAACGAATTTTCCGCTCCCCACCAAATATGTTCGACAGTGTCGAACGAATTGCCCACGGCCTCAATTTCCGAGACACCGTCTAGGAAATTGCAGACACCGTCTGCACCATTCAATCTCACCGACCTCGCCCGCGCCTTTCCGATCCCGTGGTCGCACTACGTCCTGCTCATCAGCCGCAGCCGGTCGCCCGAGGCCTTTGCGTTTTACCACACCGAAGCCCTGCGCGGCGGCTGGTCCGTGCGCCAGTTCCAGCGCCAGATGGACAGCCAGTTCTACGAACGCACCGCCCTCTCGCGCAACAAGGCCGCCATGCTCGCCAAAGCGCGAAACCCCAGCCCGGCGACGCCGTCAGTGCCGACGACGAAATCCGCCATCCGCTCGTCCTCGAATTCCTCAACCTGCGCGACGAATATTCCGAGACCGACCTCGAAGCCGGCCTCATCCAGCACCTCGAAGCCTTCCTGCTCGAACTCGGCAACGACTTCGCCTTCATCGGCCGCCAGCGCCGGCTGCGCATCGACGACGACTGGTATCGCGTGGACCTGCTCTTCTTCCACCGCCGCCTGCGCTGCCTCGTCATCTTTGATCTGAAACTCGGCCGGTTCACCCACGCCGACGCGGGCCAAATGCATCTGTATCTCAATTACGCCCGCGAACACTGGTCGCAGCCCGGCGAAAATCCGCACGTGGGCGTCATCCTCTGCTCCGGAAAAAGCGAAGCCCTCGTGCGCTACGCCACCGACGCACTGCCCAACAAAATGCTCGTGCGCGAATACCTCACCGCGCTGCCGGATGAAAAGACGCTCTCCACCGAACTGGAAAGGACGCGCAAGCAACTGGAGGCCCGGAAATGAACGGCAACCGACAGGATGTAGGCCGCGTGCCCTCACGCGGCGAATCCTCGTGGCAACCGAACGCCGCGTCAGGGGACGCGGCCTACAACAAACCGCATGCCGATGTAGGCCGTGTGCCCTCACACGGCGCAGCCCCAACGGGGCGAAAGAAATTAGCCCAGGGCAAGTCGCGCAGCGACGCCGCCCTGGGTAACCCGCCCCCAAACACATCGAGCCCTGAAGGGGCGAAAGAACACAGCCTTGGAAAGCTCGTGCGGCCACGTCGCGAAAAAGCGATTCCGGCAGAGCACCCCGAGTTGTCTTACATCGGACTTGAGCACATCGAGGCGCACACGACCAAATTGCTCGGTTCAGTTCCGGCGGCGGAAATGAAGAGCACGGCAAATCGTTTTCGCACTGGCGACGTTCTTTATTCCCGGCTTCGCCCTTACCTAAACAAAGTGTGGCGTGCGGACCGTGACGGCTTGTGTTCGTCTGAATTCATCGTGCTGCCCGGCAACGAATCGGTTGACGCGGGTTTTTTCCGTTATCGGCTGAATGCGGCAGATTTCGTTTCGTTCGCCAACAGCCTGAACGCCGGCGACAGACCGCGCGTGGACTTCGATCAGATTTCTTCCTTCTGCCTTCCTCCTTTTTCCTTGGCCGAGCAGCGGCGGATTGTGGCGGAGATTGAGAAGCAATTCACGCGGCTGGAGGCGGGGGTGGCGGCGTTGCGGCGGATGCAGGCCAACCTCAAACGCTACCGCGCCGCCGTCCTCAAATCCGCCTGCGAAGGCCAACTCGTCCCCACCGAAGCCGAACTGAGTAGAACCGCGGATTACGCGGATAGCGCGGATGGGAAAAAGAAATTATCCGCGTCATCCGCGGTTAAATCTGTATGCTCCACGAAGAAATCACGAAAGACATCATCGGCGCGGCGATGGCGGTGCTGAAAGAACTCAAGCCGGGTTTGGATGAGAAACTCTACGAAAATGCGCTTGTGATTGAGTTGGTGGCCCGTGGTCACACCGTCGAACAGCAGCGGGAGTATCCGGTCCACTATCGCGGCCACTTTATCGGCAAGTTGATCCCCGACCACATCGTGGACGCAAAGGTCATTGCCGATCCCAAGGTGGTCACGGCATTCAATGACACGCACGTTGCCCAGATGCTCGGATACCTGAACATCTCCGGCCTTCAAGTGGCACTGCTTTTGAACTTCAAGGAGGCCAAGTTGGATTGGAAGCGCGTGGTGAATGAACGGAGAAGGGAGACTGGGGATAACGCCGCGCTTGAAAAACGACTCTGGGACAGCGCCGACTAGAACCGCGGATTACGCGGATAGCGCGGATGGGAAAATGAAATTATCCGCGTCATCCGCGTCATCCGCGGTTAAATCTGTATGCTCCACGAAGAAATCACGAAAGACATCATCGGTGCAGCGATGGCGGTGCTGAAAGAACTCAAGCCGGGTTTGGATGAGAAACTCTACGAAAATGCGCTTGTGATTGAGTTGGTGGCCCGTGGTCACACCGTCGAACAGCAGCGGGAGTATCCGGTCCACTATCGCGGCCACTTTATCGGCAAGTTGATCCCCGACCACATCGTGGACGCAAAGGTCATTGCCGATCCCAAGGTGGTCACGGCATTCAATGACACGCACGTTGCCCAGATGCTCGGATACCTGAACATCTCCGGCCTTCAAGTGGCACTGCTTTTGAACTTCAAGGAGGCCAAGTTGGATTGGAAGCGCGTGGTGAATGAACGGAGAAGGGAGACTGGGGATAACGCCGCGCTTGAAAAACG
>VHCZ01000356.1 GCA_016871535.1 Verrucomicrobiota bacterium | reverse complement strand
TTTGCTGGAGGTGATTTTGCTTTCAGGCACGACGAAGGAGCATAGCCAGGGCTCTGCGACTGAGGAGAAACGAAGCCAGAAAGCGAAATCGCCCCAGCCCTCCGGGGCGGGGCGGCGCCTGGCCGGCTGCGGCGTTGCTCGTCAATCACAGCCCCAAAACGGGGATACTCCCTCCTCGCGCCTTGCATCCGGCCAGGCGGCGCTCCCGCCAAAACCGGAAGTTATTTTTGCACAGACCCTAAGGTGGGGCGAGACTCCTCCCGAGCCCATGCCTCGAAGAAAAGCTCCGCAGGAGCGTCGCCCCACCGTCGTTAACTGAGGAGTTGCATCCGCCAGCGCACCGTGCGAACTCTTGCTCTGGGGTTGCCAGGTTGGCAAACTGGCCGCCCGATGCGTGAGCAATTTCGAGCCTGGACGGAAAATCTCGAAACCTTCGTTCTGGAAGTCATCTTCGAGCAGCGGCGCGGCAAACGCGCGGCGATCGTCCGGTTTACCTTGTTCCTGCTCTCCAAACTCTTCCAGGTCGCGGTCAAACTCCGCCATTTTCTCTACAGCGTTCGCATCCTCCGCGACCATACGCTCGGCGTGCAGGTGATCGCGATTGGGAACCTCACCGTGGGCGGGACCGGCAAAACTCCCGTGGTCGAAAAGTTTGCCCGGGAACTGCAAGACCAGGGCCGCACCGTGGCGATTCTATCGCGCGGGTACCGTTCCAAGCCCCCGCCGTTAACGAAGCGTTTCATCGATAAGTTGCTCTTCCGCGAAGATAGCACGCCTCCGCGAGTTGTTTCCGACGGCAAATCGTTGCTGCTCGATTCGGAGACGGCTGGCGACGAACCCTACATGCTCGCGTCGAATCTCAAGGACGTCGTCGTTCTCGTGGACAAGGACCGGGTCAAGAGCGGGCGTTACGCGATCGAAAAATTCGGGTGCGACACCCTGCTCCTGGACGATGGTTTTCAATACTGGAAACTCAAAGGCCGGCGCCGGGACATTGTGCTCATCGACTATCAACAGCCGTTCGGGAACGAGTATATGCTGCCGCGCGGCACGCTGCGCGAACCGCCGTCGCACCTGTTTCGCGCCAGCACGATCTTCATCACGAAAAGCGACGGCAACGCCGTCGGCCTGCGCAAGCGAATCGCGCAGTTGAATCCGAACGCGAGCATCATCGAGTGCGTGCATCATCCGCTTTACTTCGAGGACGTATTCACCGGGGAACGTTTCGGATTGGAATTTCTGAAGAACAAACGCGTCGCCGCCTTGAGCGGCATTGCGCAACCGGAAAGCTTCGAGCAGTCACTGGTGAAGTTGGGAAACGATCTGGTTTATACGAAACGGTTCGCGGATCACCACCGCTTTTCCCAGCAGGAAATCCTTAACGTCATCAATCGAGGCAAGAAGCGCCAGGCGGAGGTCATCGTCACCACGCAGAAGGACGCCGTGCGCTTCCCCAAACTGGATCGGCGCGACTTGCCGATTCTTTTCATGCGCGTGGAAATCAAGATTCTGAAAGGCGCGAAGGATTTCCAGGACTGCGTCCGGCAGATTTGCTTTCGTTAAGTTTAAGTTTAAGAGTGTGTTTTGAACATGGGTGGAACGGGCTAACAGCCCGTTTTCGGCGGCAACTTGCCGCCGAAGATGGCGGCAGGCTGGTAGCCTGCCGCAACAGGCCAGTGGCCTGTTCCACCCAAAAGGCGTTTTCGAAAGATTCGCCAGTAAATCAAAAGTCCGTCGCAGTATGGTATGGATCGACTTCTCTATTGCCTGGCGCGGAGCGCCGTCGCGCTCATTCAGCGGCTGCCACTTCGTTGGGCCGCGAAGATGGGACGCGCCGGCGGCGCCGTGGCTTATTGGCTCGACGGGCGCCATCGCCGAGTGGCCTTGCGGAATTTGAAACAGTGTTTTGGAGCCGAGAAATCCCCGAAAGAACTCCGCCGCATCGCCCGGGAAAATTTTCGGAGGATTGGCGAGAACTTTGTGTCCGCCATCAAAACGGCGTCGCTGTCTGACGCCGAGTTGGACGGTGTTTTGGAAGTCGTGGGCGCCGAGCGGTTGCAGGCGACCCGGGACGGCCAGGCGGCGGGAAACTGCATTGTTGCCATCGGGCATTTCGGAAATTTCGAGCTTTATGCCCGTCGCGCGATTTGCGTCACGGGCTTGAGTCCGGCCACGACGTACCGCGGTTTGAAGCACCCTTCCTTGAATCGGTTGTTGCAATCCTTGCGGGAGCGATCCGGTTGCCGATTTTTCGAGCGGCGCACGGATGCGAAGGCGTTGCGCGAGGCGCTCAACGGTTCCGGGATGCTTCTGGGATTGCTCGCGGACCAGCACGCGGGCGACCACGGATTATGGTTGCCGTTCCTGGGACGGGAGTGCTCGACGAGTGCCGCCCCCGCCGTGCTGGCCCTTCGCTATCGTGCAACGCTCTACACCGCGATTTGTTACCGGGCCGACCTGGCGCGCTGGGTGATCGAGATCGGCGAACCGATCCCAACTTACGCGAACGGGGAGCCGCGGTCCGTTGAAGACATTGTCCGGGAAATGAATCGGGCTTTTGAGAAGGCCATCCTGCGCGATCCACCCAACTGGTTCTGGGTTCATCAACGCTGGAAGCCGCGCAAGGGAACACCCCGGAGGGGAAACCCAGACCTCGCTCGACAAGCGGTTGAGCCGTTAAAGCGTTAAAGCGTTGCAGCGTTCTACCGGCTGATGACGCCAAATCCACCTTCTCCAGCGCGACCGGCCAAGATCCTTGTGCGCGGCGTGAATTGGCTGGGAGACGCGGTGATGAGCACGCCGGCGTTGCTGCGGCTCCGCGAGGCTCACCCGCAGCCGCAGATCGCCATTCTGACACCGGCCAAGCTTGCGGATCTCTGGCGTCACCATCCGGCGATTGATTCGATTTGGCCCATTGCAGAAAGGGAATCCGCCTGGTCCGTGGGCCGGCGCTTGCGCGGTGAGACGTTCGACCTGGCTGTGGTTTTGCCGAATTCGTTTCGTTCCGCGCTGGAGGCCTGGCTGGCGCGGATCCCAATGCGCGTTGGTTACCGAGGCCAATGGCGCCGCGGACTGCTGACGCAAGCGATCGCCGCGCGTTCCGGAAACGTTCCGATGCGCAAGCGGTCCGGAGGCGAGGTTCGCCGCCTGATCCAAATCAACCCTGCGCCAGCGGTTCAGGAATTCTCAAATGCCGCGCACCACATTCATCAATATCTGCACTTAGTGAATTGTCTGGGCGCAAGTTCCAAGCCGGTTGCGCCTCAGGTCGTCGTGACAGAGGACGAGGTCAAAGACTTCTTGGTTCGCCGGCAACTCGAGTCGAATGGTTCGCGTCCTCTATTCGGCCTGTGTCCGGGCGCGGAATATGGTCCGGCCAAGCGCTGGCCCGCGGAACGGTTTGTGGCTGCGGCCTGCGAAATCCAGCGCCGCACCGGCTGTCAATGGCTTATCTTTGGCGGAGGCAGCGAAACCAGCCTGGCAGAAAGCATCAGGACACAGATCCATGAAGCCGCGTCGCGCCTATCGCCAATGGCCAATCGCCAATCGCCGATCCTGTTCGTCCAGAATCTGGCAGGTCAGACCACGCTTCGCGAACTCGCCGCGGGTCTGAAAGCGTGCCGCGTCCTGCTCACGAACGACAGCGGGCCGATGCACCTGGCGGCGGCTGTGGGAACGCGCGTGGTCGCGCTCTTCGGCAGCACGTCGCCCATGCTCACAGGTCCCGGATTGACGGGCGATGCCCGGCATTCAGTCCTGCAGGCTCGCGTTCCTTGCGCGCCCTGTTTTCGGCGGCGGTGTCCGATCGATTTTCGTTGCATGAACGGAATCCGCGTTGAGGAAGTGATCGAGGCAGTGGTCCGGGACTTCCTGGAGGATTGAGGAATTGAGCAGCGAATCTCAGTTTGACTTCGGTAGGGCGAGCCTGTCCCCAGCGAGCCGGACCGAACGTGATCCCAGCTCGTCGAGCGGCTCGCCGGGACGGACTCGCCCTACCGTGGAAACCTTCGCCTTCATGGGAAGGAATTGAGAGAATTGAGAAGAATTGAGAACCGCAGGTTGACCGGCACGCTGCGGCGTGCTACTTAATCCGCAAGCCAGAGCCAAACTCTTCCAAAGCCATGAAACGAAACTGCCGCCTGCTCCGCCCCACCGCATTCACTCCAACCGCCAAATCTCGGTTGCCACAACATCCCGGCTTCACCCTGATCGAACTCCTCGTGGTCATCGCGATTATCGCGATCCTGGCCGGCATGTTATTGCCCGCGCTAGCCCGGGCGAAAACCAAGGCCACCAAAACGCTCTGCGCGAGCAACTGCAAACAATGGGGCATCTCCGTCAACATGTATGCCGGAGACGCGGACAATTCCTTCCCCGACAACAGCCAGGGTTACCATCTGAGCTGGATGATGCCGAGCATGAGCAATTTCTGGATCAATTACCTGATGCCGAACACGCGCGGCAAAGGCAAGACCGAGCGCCCGCCCACGCATGTCCTGTTCTGCCCCACCGACAAGTGGCACCGCGCTTACGAGCAAGACAACGTCCTGACCGACAATCAGCCTCAGTTGCTCGGCTATTTCTATCTGCCCGGACGAAGAACTCTGGATGGCGACACGGCCGCGCAAGGAACCAAGGAATGGTTCACGCGGCTGAAAATGGGAGACCGCTATTCCCAGGCGCCAATCCTCATTGACCGCCTCCAAGGGATCGGGCCGCAAACGACGAATATTTATGATCCACGCCTGACCTGGACCACCGATTACAGCGGGAAAAAAGTCCTGACGGCGGTGCATCGCCGGTCAAATGGCGCGCCGGATGGGGGGAACTTCCTCTTCGAGGACGGCCATGTGGATTGGATCAACGGGAAGCGCGTCAGCCTGGGCGCCGCGGTCGGATCGTGGATGTGCTTCTTCAAAATCCCGATCTCGGAATAGACTCACTTCTGATACCAGGTGCCGTCCGGCTTGAGGACATAGACCGGAGGAGGAACGGGTTCCCTCTTGGGCAGGTCCACATTGGCGAGCTTGAAGACGCCGCGCGCCGTGAGAGCGACGGCCACGACGAATAATATTGCGGTGAGAGGGTTGACCCATTTTCGAGCTTGAGCCGGCTTCCAGTGCTGCGGGC
>VHCZ01000355.1 GCA_016871535.1 Verrucomicrobiota bacterium | reverse complement strand
GCAGGTTCAAGTCCTGCTAAGCGCACCACTTAGTCTCCGTGCCACGCTCCCGCGTCTTTCATGTATTGAACCCACCACTCGTAATCGGCCCGTAGCATGGCATCCAACTCTTCCTGTGTCTCGATGCGCTTAAAGTAATAACAGGTCTTGCCTCGAATCCGCTTCTTCCGATCCATGTCCAACACCCATAGAACGTCGCTCGGCTCCTCCTCCTCAACCAAATATTTGTATCGCCGCCAGCACTTTGCCACGGGGAATAACTTGAATGCCCTGAGAGGATGACTGGGTTGGAGCTCGCGATTGAAGAAGTCGATGACGTCATCCACGACCGCCAAAGGAATGGATTCCCACGCGTCGTTGTAATTGATCTTCGGTTGCATGCCTTGACGTGCGTGCTTCATGCCGACCATTGATTGGACAGCCTAATCGCCGCCTTTTAAGGGGGCATGCTGGAAAAATATCGTTGCCTTGGGGCTTGTCCACGAAATAGTTTCACAAAAAAGGAGGTCAAATATGGAACCAGCAAAGGCTGCAAAGCGTGATGCCACGCTCATCATTCCCAATCCCAAAGCCAAGGGCAGTGACAGCAAGGTCCAGCGGGCGGCTCACGCTTTCATTGCTGCGTGATTTGATGCTCAATTTCTCCGACGGCGAGCTCAGCCTGACCGCCGCGCTATTAGCGGGTGCCGGGTCCATGATGCCGCGCCGGTCGCTTTTCCCAGAAAAGAGAACGTTTAGAGAGGCTCGGAAAATTTCTGCCGTGTCACCGTCTCACCGCCGCCGAGGTGGGCGAAGCGGAAGGGCATGGGCGAGGAAGCCATTCAGCATTGTCGATCGTACGCATTGGAGGCGGAGCGGAAGATGGGACAGATGCTCCTGGAGACGGAGAGGGCGAAGCCGCCCGGTGACAACCAACACAAGAAACAGGATCGGTCACAGCGCATAACCGAAGCTCCCATACTTTCCGAGCTTGGCCTGACGAATCGCGAGTCAGCGGAGGCGCAACTGCTGGCTGATCTTTCCGACGAGGACTTCGAGAAGATCAAGGCTGGGAAGAAAACCTTCGGAAGCCCCACAGTGGAACAGAAGTGGAACAGAGAACAGTTTAGAGTTGGAAGTTTGAGCCTCAAAAATGTCATCCAATAACAGAAAATCCATTGATTGTATTGGCTTAAAGTGAGTTGGTGCCAGAGGAGGGATTTGAACCCCCGACCAAAGGCTTATGAGTCCTCTGCTCTACCCCTGAGCTACTCTGGCAACCTCGAACCCTGAAGGCTGGCCGTGCCGAACGCGAGGGACTCCGATCACTCCACCGTGTTCGCAAACGCCGATTTCAGTCAGGGCGCGGATATTAATCTCCGCTCAAAATTGGCGACAAGCAATTTCGCGTGCCGGCGCGAGCACTCCACCAGGAGCGCATGGATTCAGACCAGTTGCCAAAGCAATTTCCAACAAGGTGGGGCAAACCGGCCGATTTGTTGCGAGGTCCGGAAAGCCGTTTGGTCACCTTCTCCGAATGCTTCCGGCAATCACGCCAGAGCCAGTCATCACCTGACTAGACTTTCGGCGGCGCGCCGGTTCAAATGGGGCTCGCGATGCAGGCCGCGCCGCAAAAACTCAACCCAAACGGCCCGCCCACGACAAAGGGCGTTGCTGCCGAGAAACTCACCGCGCAGGAAATCAGCGCGACGGGCGATCCTTTTCCCATCCGATTGCTCGTGGTCGCCCTCGCGTTGACCGCGCTTCTGTTGGGCTGGCTGGCGTGGAAGGCTCTGGCGCCGGCGGCCAGCACGGCTCCGCTGCAGCAGCCCGATTGGTTGTGGGGCACCGGCCTGCTCTCGGTTTTGTCTCTGTGCGCCTGGCTGGTGGTGATTCGGGACATCCAACGGTGGCGCCGGACTTTGATCCAAACGCTGGCTGACGAAAAGGCCGCGCAGGAAGCGCTCCGGGAGTCTCGAGCGTTCTACGCCTCCCTGGTCGATGTCTTGCCACAAAGCATTTTCCGCAAGGATTTGCAGGGGCGCTTCACCTTCGGGAACAAAAAGTTCTGCGCGATGCTTCGCAAACCGTTGGAGGAAATCGTCGGCAAAACCGATCTTGATTTCTTTCCAGCCGAGTTCGCCGAGAAGTATCGAAAAGACGATCAAGCGGTCATTTCGAGCGGCAAGGTCTTCGAGACGGTGGAGGAGCACCTGACGCCGCAAGGGACGCGGCTGTTCGTGAATGTGGTCAAGACGCCCATCTATGATTCGCGGTGGAAGATCATCGGAATCCAGGCGATTTTTTGGGACGTCACCGAACGCAAGCTCGCCGAGGAAGCGCTGGCGCAAAAGGCGGACGAACTCGCGCGTTCCAACGCCGAGCTGGAACAATTCGCGTATGTCGCCTCGCAGGATCTCCAGGAACCGCTTCGGATGGTCGCGAGTTACACGCAACTCCTGGCGCGGCGATACCGGGAGAAACTGGAGGGCGACGCGTTGGAGTTCATCCAATATGCCGTGGACGGCGCCAACCGGATGCAGCAATTGATCAATGATTTGCTGGCCTATTCCAGGGTGGGATCAAAGGGGCAGGAATTCGCGAGCGTGGATTGCACGTCGGTCTTGGGGCAGACAATTGCCAATCTGCGTGAGCGAATCGAAGAGACCGGCGCGATTGTGACGAACGATGACTTGCCAACCGTTCAAGGCGACGCTACACAACTGGCTCAACTTTTCCAGAATTTGATCAGCAACGCGCTTAAGTTTCGCGGGTCGGAAGCTCCTCAAGTCCATGTGTCGGCGTCGCAACGGAATCGTTCCACCGCCGGTCCGGAGGCCGAATGGCTTTTCTCGGTGCGAGACAATGGCATCGGGATTGATCCGCAGTTTTCGGAGCGTATTTTCGTGATTTTCCAACGCCTCCACACCCAGGCGCAATACCCCGGCACAGGCATCGGCCTGGCCATTTGCAGGAAGATTGTCGAACGTCACGGCGGCCGGATTTGGGTGGAATCCCAACTCGGCCAGGGTGCGACGTTCTTTTTCACCCTCCCGACTAACCCTCAAGCGAATGAAGAGAGTTCAACCCAACGGCAGACCCATCGAAATCCTTCTGGTTGAGGAAGCGCGGGCGACGTGCGCCTGACGCAGGAGTCCCTCAAAGAGAGCAAGGTCCGGAACAACCTGATGGTTGTGACGGATGGGATTGAAGCGATGGCGTATCTGAAAGGCCAGAAGGGCTACGCGGATGCGCCCCGCCCCGCCCTGATCCTGCTGGATTTGAATTTACCCAAAATGGATGGCCGCCAGGTCTTGTCCGAAATCAAAGCCGACCCGAATTGAAGCGGATTCCCGTCGTGATCCTCACTACCTCCAGGGCCGAGGAAGACATCATCCGCACCTACAATCTGCACGCGAATTGTTACATCACCAAACCGGTGAACCTGGACCAATTCATGAAGGTCGTCCGCGCGATCGAGGATTTCTGGCTGACGATTGCCAAACTGCCGCCGGAATGACCTTCCTCCACGGAAAACCAGCAATTCTCACTATGGACTCCTTTCGTGGCGTCGAATCTTCCCACGGTAGGGCGAGTCCGTCCCGGCGAGCCGAGGCCGACGTCTTGGGAACACGTTGGAATCGGCTCGCTGGGGACAGGCTCGCCCTACCGAAGTCAAACTGAGCAAAACCCTCCGCTCAAAGTTTTGCTCGTGGAGGATAATCCAGGCGATGCCTGGTTGCTCCGGGATCTCTTGAATCGCGCCGGAGCACGAAATTTCCAAATCGTCCACGTCGAAACTTTGAAGGCGGCGTTGGAGCAGATGAGGGAGAGCGAGCCAGACATCATTTTGCTCGATCTTTCGCTCCCGGATGCGCACGGGCAGGAAACGGTGACCCTCAGTCCTGATTTTCACTTTTGATTCGCTTCCCAAGCAATTATGCTTCGCGCATGAAAAGGTTGATTTCGATTCTGGGGCTGGCGTTGGTGTTGACGGGTTGTGCGACGGCACGGGTTGATTGGAACAGCCGCGTGGGAAGTTACACCTACGATCAGGCCGTGCTGGACATGGGGCCGGCGGAACGGTCCGAAACCTTGTCGGACGGAACCAAAGTGGCCGAATGGATGCTCAGCCGCGGCTATGCCCGAGGCACGATGACTTCCTTTGGCGGGTATTATTCCTACGGTTACCCGGGGATTCATTACTACACCGAACAACCGTCCCCGGATCACCTTATCCGGCTGACGTTCTCCAAAGCGGGCGTGTTGCAAGCCTGGAGGAAGGTGCTGAAGTGAAGGGGGCCTTCGTCGTAACGCAGACTTGCAGTCAGCATCACCCGAAATCCTCGCGGAGCCCGCAAATCCTCTCGTCCTCGATTGCCGCGATTACGAGGACGACGAGGACGAAAAAATTTGCGCGGCGCGCGATGATTTCGAGCGATACTGATGGGATTCAACTCCGCGCACTCTGCGGCTGGCGGCTGGCGACTCTGTGCTTCCCTTCCGTCTTGAAGCCTGCTTTACTCCCGTCCATGAACGTTGACGTTGGCATCTGGGGCAAACTCAACCGGCTCGTCACAGTGCTGCTCCTGATCGCGGTGGTTATTGGCGTGGCGATCTGGTATCTCCCGGTCATCAAAAACAACGAAGCAATGCGCAAGGAGATTCTGAACCTGGCCGCGCAGGTTCGCCAGGAGGAAGAGATTGCCCGGCGCCTGGAAACGCGGATCAAAGCTCTCAAGAATGATCCCAAGGCCTTGGAGCGCGTCGCGCGGGAGAAGCTCGGCTACGTCAAGCCGGGCGAGACCATGATCCGATTTATCGATCCGCCTGCCCTGGGCGGCCCTTCGAATTGAGCCAAGGGGGATCCTCACGTCATTCGCGGACTTTTTCCCTGGCTGGTGGAGCGACGCTCCCACGATCTGATCAGTATCTGGGATCTGGCAAAATCCGCTTCTACATGCATCAGGCGACCAAGGAAAGCTTCACAATGAAGGGTAGGGCGAGCCTGTCCCCAGCGAGCCGAATCAAAGGTGTTCCAAACCCGTCGAGCGGCTCGCCGGGACGGACTCGCCCTACCGGGTTCATGGGGGTGGGAGCATCGTTGAGGCTTTCCACGTCCCACGATCTGAACGGGGGACCCAAAAGGTGAGATGCGGACCCTAAGTGGTCCGTTTCGTAAATACGCTCACGTTCGTTGCGCCCAATTTGGCCTGGGGCAAGGCGCGACGAGCGAGCATCCCCCGCCAGTGGGG
>VHCZ01000354.1 GCA_016871535.1 Verrucomicrobiota bacterium | reverse complement strand
TTTTTCGCCAGACTTCGTTGCTTGCTCCTTACAGATCCACTTCGGGATATGCTCGTCGCTCGCGCCTCGTCTGGCCGAAAAATCCCTTGCCGCGAACGTGAGCGTATTTATGAAATGGACCACTTAGGGTTACCACTGCCTGGATATTTCGTGGCTTTGATTCGATTCATCCGCTACAAAACACCCTAGCACCTGACGATGACCTTGCGCGAAAGATCACCTTCCACCTTTCATCGTCTGCTCCCTCCCATCGGCTCACGAGCGTACTACGTCCTGCTCGGCGCGGTCGCGATTTTCATTTTGGGACCGCTCGGTGGCATCTCCGCTGCGTTCATGAATTTTTCGCTGGGCTTCTTCGTGGGCGGACAAGTCCTGGCGGGGATTCTAGGCAGCGCGGTCACCTACGGCTACGGCGCGGAGGGCAAGCACGGCGCCAATTACATGCAGACCATGGCCGCGTCGGTCGCGCAGATGGCCGCGATGGGCGTGGTGCTGCAAGCCATGATCTGGCTGGGCCTGCCGGAGCCGCCGGTGTGGAAGATGGTTTTGTATTTCATTTGCATCGGCATGTTCAGCATCGGCGTCGGCATGCTCTACACGCCGATCCTCGTGGACCGGATGCAACTGACGTATCCCTCCGGCTTCGCCGTCGCGAATATTTTGCGGGCGTTGACTGACAAGAATCTGCTCACGCAATCCATCCGCAAACTCGGCGGCGGAACCTTGACCGGTTTTCTGGGCGGGTTGGCGACGTTGAAAATCGCCGCCATCGAAGGACTCGGCATTTCGACCTCCACCATTGGCGCGGGCATGATTGTCGGCGCGCGGATCGCCATTCCGGCTTTTGTAGTCGGCTTGATCGGCTACAGCCTCACGCCCTGGCTGCGGACGCTCGGCTGGCTGGAGGAAAAGGATCCGTTTCGGAAGATCGGTTTCATCCTGGCGCTGGGCACGATTCTCGGGGCCGCCATCGTCGATTTGGCTGTCATCGCGTATCAAGCGTTCCAACGTTTGACGCAAAAGCGGCCGGAGATTCCGGAGACAGCTCCGGACTGGAAGCGGATCAACACCGTGCGGCTGGTTGGGTGGGTTGGCGTTTGGGGCGTCGCGCTGGTTCTGGTCGCCAGCAATATCCTGAACCAACCGTTGCTATTCGTCGCGTTCGCGGTGGGTTTGATTTTCATTTTCGTGCTCATCAACGGCATCTCGACGGGTATCTCGGACTGGAACCCCATTTCCAGCGCGTTCGTCGTTTCGGTCATTCTGATGACCGTCGTGGGCCTGCGCGATCCGGGCGTGGGCCTGATGTGCGCGTCCATCCTGCTTGCGGGGTGCGGGGTCGGCGTCGATATGCAGCAGGACCGTTCGACGGGCTGGCGGCTGGGGTCGAACCGGCTGATCCAATTTCGCTACCAGGCGATCGGCATTTTCATGGGGGCGCTCCTGGCGGTGGGCCTGGCCAAGGTTTTCTTGAGCGCCTACCCGGTCCTGCGAATCGACACGTTCAGCAATCCGACGGCCGAGGGCGCGCAGCAGTGGCAATCCGCGATGACCTACAAGCTCGTCGGTGTTCTCAAAGGACTCACCAACCCGCAACCGCACATCATCAAAGCGCTTCTCATCGGCATGGGCATCGGCTTGGTCATCGAGCTTCTGCGAAAGGTGATCAAGAGCAGTGCCAGGTACAAAACGTTCGTTCGGTCAGGCAAGACAGGCGCTGTCACGGACTTTGCTTTGGATGCGGTGGTCTTGCCCAGCCCGTATGCATCGTCGTTCGGAGGCTTCGTGAATTTGATCACGACGGTGTGGTGGATGTTGGGAGGGATCGTCAGCTCGCTTCTGGAAGAGTTCTTGAAACGCCGCCGGGCGGACAGGCAGTCCGAACAATCCAGGATCGAGCTTCCCGCCGACATGAGCACGACCTCGCTGATCGGCGGCGGATTGATTGCAGGCGACTCGCTGGCGGCGTTAAGCGTCGGCGTGATCGGTTTGCTGCGCGCGCTGCTTTAACGAGCTTCTTGGCCGTAAATGATCCCGTCAGCACCGAGCCGCCGGATTTGTTGACAGACCTCTATGTGCCGCTGCAGGCGAAACCGGCGCTAGTTTGAACAGAGATGGCAGCCCTCTATGAAACCCCAGAAAAGATCGATCTCTACAAACTCCACAAAGACGAATACGCCGCGACGCGAAAGCCCGCGATCGTCAATCTCAAGCCGGCCACTTACTGTGCAGACCGTGGGATTGACGACAGATCGACCGGAGAACCGCAGCGCAGATTTCCAATCGGCAGGGCGCCGGCAAGTCCCAGCGTGCTCGGACTGGGAGACGCCCCGCAGAATACAATTCTGCGATACGGCAGAGTGCAACTCTGCGCTACGAGCTTTGTCGTCCATCCCGCGGACCAAGCAGTACCTGGCGATTGATGGCCAGGGCGAACCGGGCGGGGCAGCCTTCACGGACAAAATCGGCGCGCTCTGCGGCGTGGCCTTCACGGTGAATGGCCTTCGATTTCGTGGGCGCCATCACGAGATTTACCTCTCGGATCCAAGGCGAGTTCCGGCCGAACGGTTGAAGACGATTTTGCGGCATCCGATCGAGAGAAGCTAAACCGGTGAAGGCGCGGCCATTGGGGAGCACACGCGCCCTCGCGTGTCCCGACCGGCGCCTCGCCGGTCGGAACGTCGTTGAAATCGGTCAATATGAACAGCTCGACGGTACGGTGCGATGGTATGTGGTCGGCGAGGGCGCCGACCACAGCACGTGAGGGCGCGTGCGCTCCCCATCGCGAACTCTGCACTGCGGTGCGGTCTCGCAGTTCGGGACATGCGTCCGCTCTTCAACCCAGCCCTTCGCAGCCAGAAATTCTTCCTGGCAGATTCAGGCGCATCGGTCGAGAATCTTCGGCGCATGACAAGCACGCTGAAGTTCCCCACCGAATTGTTCGTTGACGGAAGCTATCGAACTTCGTCGTCCGGCCACTACACCACGCTCGTGAACCCGGCCAACGAAGAAGCGTTCGCAGAAATCGCCGCGGCAGATATCATCGACGTCAACGCCGCGGTGGAGTCCGCCCAGCGCGCCTGGGAAACCGGCTGGCGCGACCTGGCGCCTGGCAAGCGCGAAGCGGCCTTGCACGACGTGGCCCGCAAGCTCCGCGATCACCTGGAAGAGATCGCGCAACTCGAAACTCTCCACATCGGGAAGCCAATCAGCGACGCGCGGGACGAAGCGGCCCTGGGCGCGCGCGTGTTCGAGTATTACGCGGGCGCCGTGACAAAGTTCGGCGGGCAAACGATTCCCGTCGGACGCGGCGGTTTTGATTTTACCTTGCGTCAGCCCATGGGCGTCGTCGCGTGCATTGTGCCGTGGAATTTTCCTTTTCCGATCGCTTGCTGGAAGGCCGCGCCCGCGCTGGCAGCGGGGAATTGCGTTGTGCTCAAGCCGGCTTCGCTTTCGCCGCTCACAGCGCTCAAACTGGGTGAGCTGGCACACGCCGCGGGCTTGCCGCCAGGTGTGCTGCAAGTTCTGTCCGGCAGCGGTTCGGCCATGGGCGACGCGCTCGTGACGCATCCGCTCGTGCGCAAGATCTCCTTCACCGGTTCGACGGAGATTGGGCGCCGGATCATGGAGCTGGCTTCGCGCGACATCAAACGCGTCTCGCTCGAACTGGGCGGCAAATCGCCGAACATTGTGTTCGCCGATGCCGACTGGCAGCGCGCGGCAGAGACTTCGCCGATGAGTGTCTTTGCGAACACGGGCCAGGACTGTTGCGCCCGCAGCCGCATGTTCGTCGAACGAAAGATTTACGAGCCGTTCGTGGAGCGCTTCGTGGCGGCGACCAGGCAGCTCATGGTCGGTGATCCGACGCGGCCTGAGACTCAGCTTGGCCCCCTGGTCTCAGCGGGCCAGCGAGAAACGGTGGAAGAGTATCTGGCGGATGCCCGCAAACGCGGGAGCAAGTTCGCTTGCGGCGGCGCGCGGCCGCATCCCAAGGGCTATTATCTCGAACCAACGGTGTTGCTTGACGTGAACAAGGAAGACCGCTGTTGGCGTGAGGAGATTTTCGGCCCGGTCGTGTGCCTGACGCCGTTCGACGACGAGGCGCAGATGATTCGCGACGTGAACGCCTCGCCCTACGGCCTGAGCGGATCACTTTGGACGAACGACTTGCGGCGCGCGATCCGCGTGGCGAAGGCGGTCGAGAGCGGTGTGCTCAGCGTCAATTGCCACAATAGCGTCCATACCGAAGCCCCGTTCGGCGGCTTCAAACAGAGCGGCCTCGGCCGCGACCTCGGCATGGCGGCGATGGAGGGTTACACGGAGGTGAAGAATGTTTATGTGGCGGAGTAGGCGGGCGTAATGCGTAAGGCCTGGAGCGTGAAACGGAGGGCGTGATCCGTAATTCGTGATGCCGAGCATGTCAAGATGTCAAAAGGTGGGTGTCAAGGCTGGCGACGCTTGACGCTCGATGAGATTTGAGCGAGAAGCGCAATGTGAGTCCTTTCTTTGAGGTTTGTAGTTTTGAATTGGTTGTGCATTTCTGCGGCACACTCGTGCCGCAATTTCACGTTGAATTCATAAGGACATTTCCACCTCGCGCCTGTGATTAACTGAAAGACGCCGGAGCTTACCCCCCAAAAAATCTCTGGTTTCACCCCCCATACGTCCCGACAACTTTCTTGCCTACTTCACGCGCATCCTCCTTGGGGTGAAGAATTCTGGGCATTCGGCCTAATGGAAACAACGGTTGGGCCCACAAAACACACCAAGGCACGAAAGGAGAATGAACCGCACCTGGAGACACATCACTACAGTAGCCCGTCTGAGAATTGCGTGGGGTTCTGCGGCGAGGTCTTTTGGCGGTGGCTAAGAGCGTGTCCGAAAATTGCGCGGGGTCCTGCGGCGAGGGATTTTGGCTGTGGCCAAGGCGGCGAGGTCCGAGCATCCCCAACGCGGGCTGTAAGGACCGAGCCAACGCAGGCCACGGACAAAAGACCCGCCGCCCGGAGGGTTTTCGCGCCAAAGGCCGCCTGGCTTTGTTGCTCCTCAGTCGAAGATCCAGGGAGGATATTCTCCTTCGTCGCGCCTCGCCATCCGGCCTTTGGCGCGAAAACAGGGCCCCGCGGAATTTTCGGACACGCTCTAAGTGGTCCGTTTCGTAAATACGCTCACGTTCGTTGCGCCCAATTTGGCCTGGGGCAAGGCGCGACGAGCGAGCATCCCCCGCCAGTGGGGCTGTGACCGAGGAGCAACGCAGCCCCAGGCAAAATTC
>VHCZ01000353.1 GCA_016871535.1 Verrucomicrobiota bacterium | reverse complement strand
CATGATCATGTTTTCTTTGTCCGAAATGGTGAGTGCTTTCATCGAGCGGATGATAACTCCGCTCAATCATATCGGCAATTACTTATGACGCTCTGTTTAGCGTGTGCGTTGTACGCGCGTGGGCGCATCGGGAAAATCGCTGCGGCTGAGATGGCAGGGGTGGATTTCTTCACGTTCCAGCGCGAACTAAGTGAGCGCCAAGTTCCCCTCTACACAAAGGAAATGCTGGCTTCTGGCTTTCTGAATCACTTCGGAATGAAGTGCTCACAATGGCAGGTGAGGGAGGCCAGAAGTCTATGTGACAACTCGCAACCGCTCTTCTCCTACCGTGGACTGCGAGTTCTGAGTCTAGCCTAGGCTAGTTATCTCCACAAGACCTTGTTTCCAAAGTTGAAGACCAGCGGCCTGGATGACGCCACGATCCGCCTGCTGACCGAAGAGAATCCCGTCCGGGCCTTCGCGTTCATGAGGCGATCGGGCTAAGAACTGAGTCGGTCATAAACGCGAGAGGCCGAATTCTGTCCAGTGCAGGAATTGTAGCCGGGCTCGGACTTGCCTTTTGCATCGCCATTCAGCGGGAGAATGACCCCGTTTACAATGGCATGCCGTTGAGCAACCACCTGGAAAGCTGCCGGGTAAACGGCATTTCAGGTGGTGGTGGATTTCAGTGCGCGAGAATCCGAGGTGAAAAATACGAGCCCAGGTCCCAGTTCATGTGAGCGTGAATCCGGGCTTTCTCCCTGCCCCCGGTCCTCCAGAGAGAGTTCTTCGCACGAACTTGATTCAACCACGGATTACACGGATCACACGGATAGGACTGCGTTCGCATCCGCGAAATCCCCGAAATCCGTGGTCCAGGAATCGGTTCAAGGCGCCCCGGCGCGGCCCGCGAAGCGTCCGATTCCTGTGGTCGTGCCGTAAGCCGCGGCGGGCTATTTGGTCCGCACGCGCTCCAGCACAGCGAGGACTGGACGGTGGTCTGAAGCGATTGGTTCGTCCAGCACTCGCGTCTCCATGACTCTCCATCTGCTGGCGGGGCGGAAAAGCACATAGTCGATCCGGCTGCGCGGAGTGCCGGCCGGCACAGTGGGTGCGGGAGAACTGGCTGCGGCGTCGCTCCAATGCTCGAACAACCTCCGCATCGTCTTGCTCTCCGGAACCGCGTTGAGATCACCGGCGAGCAGGATTGGACGATCATCGACAAACAATTCGTTAAGCCGGGCTGCCTGCGCCAACCGCTCGCTCTCGTCGCGCGTGTGATCCAGGTGCGTGGCGGCAAACCAGAACGGTTCGCGGGCGCTATCGGCCTTCACGCGCACTGAGAGCACGGCACGCGGTTCATGGCCCGCGGATCCCGGCAACGGATCATTCCGGATTTCGAGCAACGGCCAGCGCGACAGGATCGCGTTGCCGTAGCCCCCGCCGGAATAATCATAAGTTTTGCCGAACGCCACCTGCAGCCCGGTCAGCCTCCCCAGTTCAGCCGGCTGATCGACGCCGCCCGCGCGGCGGGTCTTCTGATCCACCTCCTGCAACGCAACCAGGTCCGGATCCACGCTCCGAATGATCCGGGCTAAGCGCTCATAATCGAATCGTCCATCCGTGCCTTCGGCGTGATGAATGTTGTAGGTCAAGACGCGGACGCGGTGATTGGAATCGGAGCGCGGCGGGGTCTCGCAACCGAGCAACGCCAAGGCCAACGCGAAGAGGCCGCATCGAAAAATCGATGTCTTCATGCCGACCTTCAGCGTGGGGTTGGGGTGAATCGGAGGCAATAGAGAAAACAGAAACGGCAAAACTGGAAATCTGAGTTGGCTTAGCGGTCGGCCTTTTTCGCCGCGCTGGAATTGTACTCGTCCGGCCCGCTCCCACTGGCGGGAACTGTGCTCGCAGGCGGAGTCACACCCGCGGCCAGCATCACACTGCGAATCGCGTCGATGGTTTCGAAGGACGGCTTGAAATTTCCGGGACGATGGCCCTCGGCAATCATTAATGGCGTCCAGCCGTACTTGTTCTTCCGATTCCAAATCTCGATCTTTGCGCCCTTGTCCGCGAGGAACTGCACCACCTTGGGAAGATTCTTGTAGGCTGCGCCGTGCATGGCGGTTTCGCCGTTCGCATCGACGGCATTCGCGTCGGCGCCCAGATCCAGGAGCAACTGCGCCGCTTCGAGCACTTCGGGTTCGGTCCCCGCGACTTCATTCGCTGCCGCGCCTCCGACGCCGATGCCGGTCGCGGCCATCAAGGGCGTGCATTTATCGACATTCCCCAGCAACGGATCGGCGCCCAACTCGACCAGCAATCGCAGGTACGCAGCGTCAGCGGTTCCCGCCGCCATCATGACGGGTGTGACACCTTCCTTGCTGAACTGACCTGCGCCGCCGCGCCCGCTCTTTAGCCGAACATTGACGTCCGCGCCGTGCCGCGCCAGTTTGCGGGCGAAATCGAGGCTGCTCAGGTTTCCCGATCCGATGGGCGGCGGATCACCGTCCGGGCCATCCCCGCGGTTGGGCTTGCGAACCCAGGTCAAGGCATGGAGCGGTGTGAATCCGGAGCGTTGATCGTTCGGGTCCGCGCCCGCCTCCAGAAGCGCGACAGCCGTTTCGAAATGCCCGTTCTCCACGGCCAGCATGAGCGGGCTGGTTCCGCGGCGCGAGATCTTGCCTCCGGGGCGGCGCGGTTGCATCGGTTCGTTCACATCGGCACCCGCTTTGAGCAAGGCGCGCACGACGTCAGTCCTGCCTTCACGTACGGCGAACAAGAATGGTGTAAAACCAGAATCCGACAGCGGTGTGCGAAATTCGGCTCCGGCTTCGAGCAAGGCTTCAACCACTTCGGTGTGGCCATCGGCGGCAGCCCACATCAGGGCGGTCTGCCCGCGCCGTTCCCGCGCGCTGATCTGGGCTCCGTGCGCGAGCAGCGCTTTGACCGGGCCGATGCGGCCCGTGCGCGCCGCGGTGATCAGAACTGCTTCGCCTCCGCGCAGCGTAGTGTTGGGATCGGCGCCCGCCTTCAACAGCAGTTCAACCAAAGCCGTGTTTCCGTTTTGGCAAGCTAGCGAAAGCGGCGTGACCTCGTAGCGGTTGGTGGCCTTGACGCTTGCTCCGGCGGCGACCAGGAGTTTGCTCGTATCGAAATCGTCGTAGTAAACCGCCCAGTGCAACGCGGTCATCCCATCGACTTGCGGCGCGTTTACATCGGCGTGCTTTTCCAGCAATGCCCGAATGGTTGCGCGGTCCGCCTTCTCCGCGGCGTCTGCCACGGGTGACTCTATGGAGGCCGCTGTTAAGCTGACGAGCGAAAGCAACAGAACAAGCGCAGGACCAGACATACGGCTGCGCGGCAGCGCAGCCCTGCTGAATTCATGGGAAGCTACCCTGGTCAGATTACCATGCTCTCGCCCCATGAGTCCGGTAGCGCGAGTCCGTCCCGGCGAGCCGCTCGACGTGCGTGGAACACGTCTGGATCGGCTCGCTGGGGACAGGCTCGCCCTACCGTCAGGTTCTTGAGGCGCTTCCATGATTCTTCGATTATGCATTGTGGCCGTGAACCCACCCCTTGCCCCTCTCAGGAGGTGATCCCCGTTCGTCGCGTCGGAAACAAGTTCCCCTCCTGGGAGGGGTAACGGGTGGGTCGGTTTGCAGCCCATGAACGTCCTTCACACCGGAAGCGGCTCGAACACCTCGTCCATCTTGCCTGTGCTGTCGCCGAACTTGTCGAGATGCACGCCGACCTTGTCGAGCAACGCCAGGTGCAGATTGGCCAGCGGGGTGGGCTTGTCGAATTTGATGTGCCGCCCGCCTTTCATTCCTCCCGCGGCGCCGCCGGCGACAATGATGGGCAGATTCGTGTGGTCGTGAACATTCGGGTTGCCGATGCCGCTGCCGTAGAGAAGGAGCGAATGGTCGAGCAACGTGCCATTGCCTTCCGGCGTCGCCTTCAACTTCTCAAGGAACTCGGCGAACAGCGAAACGTGGAACTGATTGATCTTGGCCATGCGCGCGATCTTTTCCGGGTCGTTGCCGTGGTGCGAGAGCGGGTGGTGCGGATCAGGCACGCCGATTTCGGGGTAAGTGCGGTTGCTGGTTTCGCGGGCGAGTTGGAACGTGATAACGCGCGTCACGTCGCCTTGAAAGGCCAGGAGCTGCAAGTCGAACATCAACCGCGCATGATCGGCGTAAGCCGCCGGCACGCCGACGGGGCGGTCGAGATCCGGGAGAGCATTATCCTTGGCATCCGCCTCCGCCTTCTGAATGCGGCGCTCCACTTCGCGGACGGAATCGAGGTATTGGCTGACGCGGACGCGATCACCCGGTCCCAGTTTTCGTTGCAGACGGGCAATGTCCTCGTTGAACGAATCGAGCAGGCTGGCTTTTTTCCGCAAGGCCGCCCGGCGCTCAGCCGGGCTGCCGCCTTCGCCGAACAGGCTCTCAAACACGATCCGCGGGTGGGCTTCTGCCGGAAGCGGCGTGGTGGGCGATGACCACGAGAGATTGTTTTGATAAACGCAGGCGTAGCCGTTGTCGCACTGGCCCACAAGTTGAAGAAGGTCCATCGCCAGCTCCAACGAGGGCAACTGCGTCTCCTGGCCGATTTGCTGCGCGGCGACTTGGTCCACTGTGGTCCCCAGGTAGTAGTCCGTGCTTTCCGTCAATTTCGCCTTGGCGGCGCTGAGGAAAGCGGAGTTGGAGGTGGCATGGCTGCCGGGATAAGCGTTCTTCAACTCCAAATTGGTGATGATCGTGACGTGCTTCTTGACGGGTTCGAGCGAGCTCAGAATTGGCGAGAGTTCGTCCAGAATCTTTTCGCTTTTTGGTGTCCACCGCGTGATATCGCATCCCATGGGCATGAAGACGAACCCGAGGCGGCGCATGGGATTGGCGGCAGTTTTGGCCAGAGGGGTTGCGGCGGGAACCATGGCGTCCAGCAACGGCAGCGCGATGGTCGCTCCCACGCCGCGCAGAAATGTCCGGCGAGGCAGAGCTTTCTTGGTCAGCAGCGTCACAGGGATTCCTCAGTGGTTTGAAGCAAGTGCGGAGTGTACAGGACAAGGCATCTTCGACTGGAGAGATGCAGGCGCTTCATGGCTACTGTTTACCACCGATTCTCTCGGTTTGCACGCCTGAAAATGTGGATGGCGGTAACCCCTCGTAACCCCTCAACTAAGTGGTCCATTTCATAAATACGCTCACGTTCGCGGCAAGGGATTTTTCGGCCAGACGAGGCGCGAGCGACGAGCATATCCCGAAGTGGATCTGTAAGGAGCAAGCAACGAAGTCTGGCGAAAAA
>VHCZ01000352.1 GCA_016871535.1 Verrucomicrobiota bacterium | reverse complement strand
CCGTCGCCATCGCGATCCGTGATCGGCACACCGCGCACGATCAATTGAGCAAACGTGACCGCCCCCACGGCGGGCGCGGTGGTGGAGGAAGAAACCCGAATAGTGGTGTTCCGCTCGTCGCTGACGTCCAAGCGCCATTCCCCGGCGCTGCTCTCGTAAAAGTGCTGCACGCTCCAATAAGTCCAATCTCTCGGCCCGGCCGAATTGTCGCCGTTGATAGCCTGGAGCACGGAGCGGGTCCCCATGGGCGAAACCAGCGTCACGCGCAGATCGGAGCGTCGGGGATGCGTGGTCTTCAGCCTCACACTGACATGCTCGGAAATCAGCGTGTCCGAAACGTTGAATCGATAAGTCGCCGGCGTGACTTGCAGCTTTGCGGTTGTGTCCGGATGGGCGGCGATAAAGTCGCGCAACGCCTGGCCATCATTCCGGCCAATGCTCACCGCGGGAATGGGCACGAACGTGGTGCCGCCCATCGGCTGGATTTCGGTCGTGCCGGTGTTGTTAAAGATAATCGCAAACGCCGCTCCGGCGCGCGCCGCTCGCGCAATCTTGTCCGCGAAGTAACTGCCTCCGCGTTGGATCAAGGCGGCTTTGCCGTGCAAGTCCTGGGACAGTTCTTCATTCGCCAGACCCACGAATACGATTGGCAGCGTGGCGGTCGGATCGTCCGGATGCACGCCCAACGTGGGCAAACAACGGACGGAAGTGAGGACGCCTGGGATGCCTGGCGCCGCGCAAGCGAGCCGGAGCGCATCGTCAGGAATATCCTGCCGCTCATTGTTCGTCACGGTGACCGACTCGGCAGGCGGTCGATTCGGCCAAGCCCTGGCGAGGCGCACGGCAAAACCAGCGTCCGGCACGCCAAAGCCCACGTTATGGCTCACGCGAAAACCGGCGCCGTTCAACCGCACGTCCGGATCGGCCAAATCGAAGTGCCGCGAACTGTGAATCAGGATTTGTTGCACGTCGCGATAAGTGAGGTTCCGGTTAGCGCCGAGGATCAACGCCGCCACGCCTGCGACTTGCGGAGAACTCGCCGACGTGCCGTTGAAACCGGCGTAATCACCCGTCACCGTCGATGCGTTCTGGCCGGCAGCGCCGGTGCGGTCGGTGGTCAACACGTCCGGCGCGTTCGGGTCTTCATCATCCGGCACGCCATCGCCATCCGTATCAGCCACGTCCCCGCTGGGCGCAGCCACGAGCACACAAGCTCCGGGGCTGCTGTAGGTGCAGGCGCGTCCGTCCTTGCGCCCGGCGGCGACGGCGATGACGCGAGGGTCGCTCGCGAAACCGTCATCGTTGGCATTGGTCAAATCTTCTCGTTCGTTTCCGCCGGCGCGGACCAACACGGCGCCCTTGCCGTTGCGCCCTTTCATGATCGCGCTGCTCACGCCGGCATCGGAGAGCGCATCCAACCCCAACTGGACCTTGCTCGTGCTGCCCCAACTGTGATTTTGCACCGCGACTCGGTCCAAAGCGTATTGGAACATGTCCATCAATTCCTCATCCGACGCGATGGCGTCGCCGCCGAAAAAGGACGTGCCGAAAATGACCCAGCTTGCCAGTTGCGACCGCGGCGCGACTCCGGCCACGCCGCGAAGATTGTCGGATTCGGCAGCGATCAAGCCGGCGACGGCCGTGGCGTGGGCGGCGCTCGACGACGCGGGCCCGCCGTTGGAGATGTTTCGGTAAAAGTTGTAATGCGGAGCCCCGCGAGCGCGGTTGACCAGTTCAGGGTGATCCAGTTGAAAACCGTCGTCCGCCACCGCCACCACGACCCCTTCGCCGCGCGTGAACGGCCAGGCCGCGCGAACATTCAGATCCGGACCCGCCAGACGGTAACCGCTGGTTCGATTCTCCAAGTGCCATTGCTGGTCGAAAAGCGTGTCGGAGGGGGCTCTCGCGTAGAGGTCGCGGCGCCCCCAGGGACGGCGCATGACGGGATAACTCGCGGCGACGCCGGGCTGTTTCGCCAGGATTTCAGCGGCTTCAATCGCGGACCGGCTGTCGGCAGCCTGCAAGATGAAGAGATTGGAACTGACCGTCCTGGCCAAAGAAAGGCCGGTGTCGGCAAGAAAGGGATCGAGGCTTTGGCCTGGGTCCAGTTTCAGCACGACGCGGCTGCCGATCTCGACACGATTGGTGGCACCCTCGAGTTGTGCCTGGGTCCACTCCGGCCCGCCGGCTCCAGTGGCGACGCGAATCGTGGGTTTCGTGTTGTCATTCAAAGGGATTAAATACGAAGCGCCGCCCGCGCTGAGGAATTCGGCTCGCCGAACGGCATTCGTCTCTCCCTCAGCCAGGACAACTCTGTTAGCAAAGCCGAGGCAGACCAGGAAAAGGATGCGCCATGTAGTTCTCAACATCCGGAATTGATGGCAGATTCTGTGCCATACTGTGCAGACCGTGGGATTGACGACAGATCGACCGGAGAACCGCAGCGCAGATTTTCAATCTGCTGTATCGCCGATTTCCAATCGGCAGGGCGCCGGCAAGTCCCAGCGGGCTCGGACTGGGAGACGCCCCGCAGAATACAATTCTGCGATACGGCAGAGTGCAACTCTGCGCTACGAGCTTTGTCGTCCATCCCGCGGACCAAGCAGTAAGGGGAGGCGAGAAACCAGGACGTAGGGCAGACATCTTGTCTCCCGGTTAACGGGGCATCCTTGCCTCGTTGTTCGAGCGGCAGGATGCCGTCCGAACTGCCAGGCTGGAAGCTTGCCCTGCGTTTTCGGCGCTCCTTGTCCGCGTCCAAAGCTCACGGCACCTGAGCCAGTCCTCGGGTGTATTCACGTTGAGCAGCAATGCAGCTTCTCGGCGTGCAGGTTGAATCGCCTTTGCTTTCAACTCCGCAGCGAGGTCCTGCAAGGCGAACCGGCCGAGGCGCAAGAGCTTCTCCACCGTGGGCAACATTTCGACACTTAACAGAAAAGGAAAACCCAGGGATCGCTCGTGCCGGGTGAAAGCGGCCCGAACTTTGGACCGAGGCGACAGAATCAATCGCCGCAGCAACCGCGAAGGCACGAAGGGCATGTCACACGAGAGGAACAGGACATGCCGGGCGCGTGTCGTCTTCAGGGCGGTGTACACGCCGCCGATCGGACCGCAGCGCGCCACCAAATCGCGCCGGATAACGCGAATCGGAGAGTGCAGGGCCGCGGCCGCGGCTCTGGCATGAGCGAGCAGAGGTTTGCCTCCCAGCCGCAGTCTGGTTTTGTCCCGTCCCATCCGGGAACTCAAACCGCCGGCCAGAATGCAGACTTCGCACAAGGCGGGAAATTCGAGGGCGCCAGACATCCGCTTGAGCAGTTGCGCGGCGAAACGTCCCCAGACCGTTCCTCCCTCGAAGACGGCGGTGATCGCAGCCGCCAGGGCAGCCTCGCGCGTGTCCTTGAGGATGTAGCCGTCCGCTCCGCTGCTCAATGCTCGGAGAAACACTTCCTCGTCCGCGTAGGAAGTGAGCATGAGCACGCGGGGTGGCACGGGGAGTTTCTTCAGCTTGCCGCAAAACTCGCAGCCGTCGTCCTGGCCCAACCGGATGTCAAGCAGCACGACGTGCGGCTGGAGTTTTTGGATCTCCTGGAGCGCTTCATGCGGGGTCCCGCACTCTCCCACGACTTCGATGGACGCATATTCCGCCAGGATGCTGCGCAACCCGGCGCGGACCACGCGGTGGTCATCGAGCAGAAAAACTTGAATCGGCTCACTCATCAAAGTTTCATGACTGACTTGTCGGTGGCGTCGGAGACGGACTCGCCGACCCCGCGGGAATTCGGGCGCACACCCGTGTCCCGCGGCCCGGCTGTGAATCCACCGAAAGTTCGCCGCCGCTTTCTGCGGCTCGCGCGCGCATGTTGCGCAGGCCGTAACCTTCTCCACCCGGGTTCGCGGGGTCGAAACCCGTGCCGTCGTCCTCGATACTCAGATGCCTGGATAATGGGCCGGGGCGTGAAACGTATAGGTGTATCGGGACCAATTCTCCTCGTTCATCTGCGCGTGGCCGGTGAACCAGTCGCGCATGCCCATCAGCGCCTGGCCGTACGTGCGCAGGCGTGTTTCCAGCTTGGTGACCAGTTGCTCCACTTCGTGCTGAAAACGTTCCGCGTCCCGTGCCGCCATTTCGTGATAAGCCGACGCAGTCAACCACGCGGTGGTCGCAAGTCCCAGCGCCAGCACGGCCCAAGGCGCCAAAGCTGACGGCGTTCGCCATCCTCCCGATCCTGTGCTGTCTTGGTCCGGCACCATCTGAATGAAACTTGCCCCGTGTCAGCGATCACCCGCGAAGCGTAAATTCTGAGGGAGGGTGAGACTCCGGTCGAACCCTGACATCTCGTCGCATCGAAAGGCCAGGGTTCGGCGGCAGCCTCACCCTCCCACAGCGGTGGCGGTTTCGTCGCGCCATCTTGTTACGCCGGTTCGGTCTTTCCACTCGCTTCATCGCTTCGCAAGCTAAGCGCGGCGCGCGGCCAAGTCGAGCCGCTTCGGGACAAATGTCATGACATTTGTCCGCCGCTGGATCGGCTTCAACGACGAAGCCAAGGAAGGCGCCTGGCTCTGGATCAGCGGCGAACCGGTGACGTACATCAACTGGCTGAATGGCGAACCGAACAACAGCGGCGACGAGGACTTCGCGGTGATCAACTTTGATGACCTAGGAAAATGGAACGACTTGAAGGCCGCCGACGCCGACACTTCCTCCGCGATCATTGAGCGAGTCCCGGGAGTTGCTCAAACGCCGATCGATAATCCGGCTACTTCTGCGGCGATCTATAATTTCAGCGTTGCAGCCGGGAATTCCGGCCATCTGGGAAGCCAGGATGGCGTCGGGAGCAATGCGCGGTTCAACGGCCCTTCTGGATTGTGCGTGGATGCCGCGGACCCTATGCGTGTGAGATTCCTGAGAAGTGACAATCGACCGAATTGACTCTGACTTATGCTAAAATTCAACCCCCTATTCCTTCCCATGAACCGTCTCCTCGGACCGTGGCCTTTAGGCCGCTTCAACGCCAAACTCCAAAGCGGGGCCGGAAGCAGTCTGAAGACTGTGGTCCGGAGGGTTTATGGTTCATGGGCCATGTGCATGGTTCTGAGACCAAGGGCGCTTCCCGTGAACCGTCTCTTCGGACCGTGGCCTTTAGGCCGCTTCAACGCCAAACTCCAAAGCGGGGCCGGAAGCAGTCTGAAGACTGTGGTCCGCACGGTCTTAGAGCGTGTCCGAAAATTCCGCGGGGTCCTGTTTTCGCGCCAAAGGCCGGATGGCGAGGCGCGACGAAGGAGAATATCCTCCCTGGATCTTCGACTGAGGAGCAACGAAGCCA
>VHCZ01000351.1 GCA_016871535.1 Verrucomicrobiota bacterium | reverse complement strand
CGCGGCGACCCTTCCAGCCGTAGCCGTGAAAGACCGGTTGGTAAACTGGCGCGATGCCATGCGCCACGAGAATGCCGGTGAGTCGGTCGAACATCTGGAAATACTCGGGGCGCAACTGGCGCAAGGCGCCCTTCGGCAAATCCTCGAACCCGACGTCGAAGCCCAGATCCTCCGTGCGCGAGCGTGGACCTTTGCAGTCCATGTCGGGCTGCACGGTCATGAGCAGGGCGGCGTTGAAACCCTTGGCCTGGCGGTCGCGAGCGTAGATCTCCGCCTGCTCGATGGTGGCCCGCCACGGCAGCGCCCACGGCGTGTCCGCGCACAACAACCGCGCCCGACCATCGGCATGCATCAGATTACGTCCACCGGACGGGATGCTCCAGAACCCATGCTGGGTGAAGATCGTCGCGGTCTCCGACGCGGCAGGTGCGGCGGCGAGTGTCCCGGACTTTCCGTTCAAGCCGGCATCGCCGTCGCGGTCGGTGGAGGTCCAGCGCCAGGCGCCGGAGGATTTGGTCGAGGCGAACCGCACGCGAAACGTCCGGCCACCGTCCCAGAACATCGGCCGGCGCAGCTTCGTGCCGTCCTCGTGGGTGAACTCCGTCCAGGCGTCCGTATCCGTGTAAGGATTGGCCGTGTCACGGCTGGCGGTGAAGGTGAGTTCGACCTCCTGCCATTGCAGGGCGGTGGTCGCGGCGGTTGAGGCATCGATCCGGGTTGCCGACGCAAGCCCGATGACACCAAGGGTGAGAAGCAGGACGTTGAGGACGCGTTGTTGCATAAATGGATTCAGGGTTCGCTGGCAGGGCGCACCAGTGCCGCGAGTGTCATGCTGATGGTGCAGGACGCGACTGAGGACGTGCGGTAGGACAGCATTCTTGAACTCGGGGCTGGCAGGTTCCACCGGCTTGCCCTCTGTGTCCTCCAAAACTCCGCGCTCCGGAGTGAAGCACAGAGAATGGGAGGACACAGAGAACTGCGGTGTGCTCGTCATATTCAAGCCTCCATGGTAGTCAAGGCACCCGCTAGGACGCTTGAACATTCTCACCAAATCCTGGAACAAACTGAACAGCCCACCGCATCAACGTGGCGTTGCGCAATGTCTGGGTGTCGCGGACCAGAGAAGCCCCTCCCCTTCCCTCACTTCTTCGTCGGCGTGGCCGGGCCGAGGCCCTGCGGTTTGTTGGAACCGGGGGTTCCGATCCGGGTCGCGCCGGCGGGAAGCTGGGATGCGTCGAACGCGAGCACCTTGCCGTCGGTGAGCGGCCGGAGCAGGACTTGTTTCACCTGCACCGTGTTGGTGTTCCCTGAGTGCAGTTGGATCGCCAGCAGTCCTTCGAGCGCCCGACCCTTTTCGTCGTAGTCGAACAGTTCGGAGGTGACCTTGCCGTTGATCTTGTGAACGAGATGATTCCCGCGCGCGATCACGGTGTATTCGTTCCATTGGGAAACATCCACCTTCACCGGGTCCTGTTTGCCGATGAGCCAGCGATGGCGCTCGGGATCGAAGGCCACGTTCATGCCGTTGAGCCCGAAAATCCCGCGTCCGCGTTCCTCATAGGTCATGCCCGTATGCTCGATAGCCGGATGAATGTCGCACTGATAACCAGCCCAGGTTCTCATCAGGCGGCCAACTCGGCAGGGCTGAAAGCCCGAAAGATAATAGCCCAGGGCAAAGTGAGTCCGCGAGCGACGCCCTGGGTCAACCGTCCACAAAATTCCCAAGCCCTGAAGGGGCGAAAGAGTTGTCTCGGAGAATGGGCATCTGGAGAGCAAAGGAGTATTCTGGCAGCGCATGAAAATCACTCCCGACTTGTTTGAGGCCTTCCTCAAATGCCCGACGAAATGCTGGCTGCGAGCCTCTGGCGAACCTACTAGCGGCAACGCATACGCCGACTGGGTAAAATCGCAGGGCGAATCGTATCGCGGCAACGAGACAGCGAGACTGGCTGGCGACTTGTCGAACGGCGATGTCGCAACCTCGCCAGACGTGGAGACTCTGAAGTCAGCCAAGTGGCGGTTGGCGACGGGTGTCGTCGCGCAAGCGCCGGTGAATTCTTGCGCCGTCGAATCTGTTGTCCACGCCATCGAACGGATTCCGTTCCAAGGTCGCGGCAGGGCCGCACAATTCATCCCGATCCGCTTCATCTTCCGCAACAAGCTCACCAAGGACGACAAGTTGCTGCTGGCCTTTGATGCCTTCGTGCTCGCGCAGGCGATGGGTCGTGACACCTCCATCGGCAAGATCATCCACGGCGACCGCACTCTCCTTCCGGAGACCTGTATCCGCGCTCGTGAGAGTGCGGCCAACTCCGGCGAACCTGCGAATGAACAGCACGCCACACCGGAGTCCGTCGCGCTCACAAGAGCGCAGCCACTGGTCACGAAGGTCAAGACCCCCGCCCTGACCGGCGAAGTGCGGAAGCGCCTCGAGAAAACCGCCGCGCTGCTCGCCAGCGAGAAGCCGCCCGACCTCGTCCTGAACCGCCACTGCCCCGAGTGCGAGTTCCGCGACCGTTGCCGCCAGAAGGCCATCGAAGCCGACGACCTCAGCCTGCTGGCCGGCATGAGTGCGAAGGAGCGCCAGAAACTCCGCAGCAAAGGCATCTTCACCGTCACGCAATTCTCCTACACCTTCCGCCCGCGCCGCCGACCCAGGCGGCTGCGCGACAAACGCGAGAAATACCACCACGCGCTCAAGGCGTTGGCGATTCGGGAGCAGAAAATCCACATCGTCGGCAGCCCGGAACTCAAGATCGAAGGCACGCCCGTCTATCTGGATATCGAGGGCCTGCCCGACCGTGATTTCTACTACCTCATCGGCCTGCGCATCGGCCACGGCGACACCGCCGTCCAGCACAGCCTGTGGGCGGACACCGTCGCCGACGAGGGAAAGATTTGGCGAGAATTCCTCGCCATCCTCGAAACCGTCGAGAAGCCGGTGCTGATTCACTACGGGAGCTACGAGACTGAGTTTCTGAAACGGATGTGCGCTTGTCACGGAGTGCCGGGCGAGGCTCCTGCGCCACAGGCAAAGGCCATTCCTGCTGCGGTGAACCTCTTGTCAGGCATCTTTGGGCAGGTGTACTTCCCTACATTCTCCAATGGACTGAAGGAGATCGCCGGGCATCTGGGATTCGGTTGGACTGAGGCCGCTGCAACGGGTCTGCAAACCATCGAGCGGCGGCATGAGTGGGCAACTTCGAGAGCGCCCTTCTACAAATCATCCCTCCTGACGTACAACGCCGAGGATTGCAACGCTGTCGAGGTAGTAGCGAACAAGCTCCTCGAACTGCATCGCGCATCCTCCGAGGGTCAAAGCTCGCCCCAGCACGAGGTCGTTGACGTGGCAAAACTGAAACGAGAGCACCCGTATGGCTTCAAACGAAACACTTTCGCCTTCCCGGAACTAAACGTGATCAACGATGCCGCATACTGGGACTACCAGCGGGAGCGAGTTTATGTAAAATCAAATGCAAACTTGAGGCGCGCTTTGACTCGGCCGCAGAAGTCCAGAAAGGCCTTTGCACCGAACAAGACCATTAACTGTTCTCGACCTCGCACTTGTCCGAAGTGCGCCTCAAGGAACGTCGTTAAGCACACGAAATCCAGCAAGACCGTTCTGGATATCAAATTCATGCGACACGGAATAAAACGATGGATCACCCGTCACCGTTTTCATCGCTATCTGTGCCAAAAGTGCGGCGCGGTTTTTCAACCGAAAGAGACATGCTGGGGCAAAAGCAAATTTGGCTCTGAACTCGTGGCCTATTTTCTTTACCTCAACATCGAGTTGCGGTTGCCGCAGATTCACGTCGCCAGCAACCTGAATCGGCTGTTTGGCTTCCGTCTAGATTCCGCGAATACAGGCAATTTCAAAGCTCGCGCAGCGAAGAAGTACAAGGAAACGTACCACACTCTCGTGAAGAAGTTGTGCAGTGGCCGCTTGCTTCACGCCGACGAAACCAAAGTCAACCTTCGGGATAAGGACGGTTTTGTGTGGGTGTTCGCGAACATGGAAGAAGTAGCTTACGTGTATAGCGAGACGCGGGAGGGCGACCTGCTTCAAACGATGTTGAAGGACTTCAGAGGCGTCTTGATTTCCGATTTTTACGCCGCGTACGACGGAATCCCGTGCCCTCAACAAAAATGTTTGATCCACCTCATCCGAGACCTGAACGATGATCTGTTGAAATATCCCTACAACGAAGAGCTGAGACGCCTCACTCAGGCGTTTGTGGCCCTGCTCAAGCCGATGGTGGAGACAATTGATCGGCGGGGGCTGAAAACCCGCTTCTTGAGGAAGCACGCCCCGTCTGTTGAGCGATTCTATCGGCAAATCTCTGAAACCACCCTGCAAAGTGAAGCAGCGGTGAAGTTCAAAGATCGCTTGGAAAAGAACCGAGACAAGCTGTTCACGTTTCTGCGCTTCGACGGTGTTCCGTGGAACAACAACAACGCCGAGCACGCCGTCAAGCCCTTCGCTGCGCTTCGGCAGATCATCGGGGGAATTACCACGGAGAAGGGCCTACAAGATTACTTGGTCCTCTTGAGCGTCTGCCAAACCTGCAAATACATGGGCGTGGACTTTCTGGATTTCCTTCGTTCCGGGGAAAAGGACATTCACGCCTTCGCGGCAAGCCGGCGCGGGCGCCGGCAGCGGAAAGAAACCAGCCCACCAACCGGTTCGGCGGCGGTTGCCCTTCCCGAAGTCGTGGCCACAACGCAAATAGCTCCCGGAACTTGAAGTCTCGTTTGAAGCGTGGCGTGCGGACGAACACACGGAGCGCCGACCGCCGAAACCGCGCGTTCCTGCCGGCCTTTTTCTCGCAACCCGCGGACTCGGCGGTCCGCGCTCCGGGCAGGCCGACGTCACTTCAATCGCTTGGGTTGTTTGCCAGATGGAAGCTGGCGTTCGAAGTGGAGCAAGGCGTTTTCCACACGCAACATCATCTTCTCGCGCTCGAGCCGCTCCGCTTCGCGCTGGCTGCGAAGCTCAACCGAAATGCGTTCGACGGCGAGCGCCAGTTGGCTGACTTCCTTACGGAGATCGGCAATAGCTTCCTTGTTCGCGCGAGTGTCACGGGCGATGCTGAGAAGGTCGAGAATGTACTCAGCGATGGGCTTCAACATGGCGGAGATTTTCCTCGATGCGTCGGAGGGTCTGGCGCGTGGAAGTTTTCAGCCGGCGGATTTCGGCATCGGTCGTCTTGTTCGCCTTGCGAATGGCCGACAACTCTTTCATAGCGGCTTTGATGACCGTGAGGGAGCTCGTCGTTTCGGCTTTGTCGCCGTTCAGTGTGGCCGTCGCTGTTTTCATGGGCACAGTGTACACGCGAACCCCGTCCGGGCAAGCTCC
>VHCZ01000350.1 GCA_016871535.1 Verrucomicrobiota bacterium | reverse complement strand
TTGGTTGAGACTGTTGAACGGAAGGCGGCCTTGGAGACCGCACGAAAGGTGCGCTCTCTCTCGTCGAGACCCCATCAACCGGAGAGCCGGATGCGGGAAATCCGCCCGTCCGGTTCGGAGGGAGGGGTGACGCTCGTGTGTCATCCCTACCCCTATCCCACCCGAATTGCTTCTCGTCATCGAGGGACAGAATCGAAACGATTCCCCGTTTCCGGTGTCCAACTAATGTGATGATTGCGCCCGCCGTGAGTTCGGTTGATTCGAAGCCCGCCCGTTCAATTGCTCCGCTGACCCCCAAAGACGTGTTCCGGCAACTGCTCGGCAACATCGAACAAGTGATCCAGGGCCAGACGGGCACGCTGCGCAAGCTGCTCGCGGCGCTGGCGAGCGACGGGCACGTCTTGCTGGAAGATTTTCCCGGCACCGGCAAAACCACGCTGGCCAAGGCTCTGGCGCGATCCATCGACGCCCGATTCAAACGCATTCAATTCACGCCGGACCTCCTGCCTTCGGACATCCTGGGCGTGTCGATCTACAACCAGGGTGCGCAACTGTTTCAGTTCCATGAAGGGCCCGTTTTCACCAACATTCTGCTCGCGGACGAAATCAACCGCGCGTCGCCGCGCACGCAATCCGCGCTGCTGGAAGCGATGGGCGAAGGCCAGGTCAGCCTGGATGGCGAACGGCGCCGGCTCCCGCCGCTCTTCTTCGTCATCGCCACGCAAAACCCGGTTGAGTTTCGCGGGACGTATCCGTTGCCCGAAGCGCAGATGGACCGGTTCGCGATGCAACTGACGCTGGGCTACGTCGCGCCCGAAGAAGAAGTGGCGATCCTCTCGGCGCAGACGGACGACCATCCGCTCGACCGCCTCGCGCCGTGCGTCTCGGCCGCCGACTTGCTCGAGCTCAAAGCCGCGGTCAAAGACGTGCGCATCAGCGACGAATTGAAACGTTACATCGTGGACCTGACCGGCGCGACGCGGAGCGCGGGCGGGGTGCAGCTCGGCGCCAGCCCGCGCGCGTCAATCGCCTTGATGAAAGCGGCGCAGGCGCTGGCGTTGTTCGACGGTCTCGATTTCGTGACGCCGGATCAAATTCAGGAAATCGCCGTGCCGGTGATGGCGCATCGGCTCGGACTGGAGCCGCAAGCGAAGTTCTCCGGCGTGACGGCCCAAAAGATCGTAAACGAGATTCTGAACAAAATTCCCGTGCCGGCGTGAGACGGGGAGCACACGCGCCCTCGCGTGTTCCGACCGGCGCCTCGCCGGTCGGAGCGTCGGGGAAACCATCTCATCAAATGACCGTTTTTTCAGACAGAAGAATGTGGCCGGCGGGGCGCCGACCACTGCACGCGAAGGCGCGTGCGGTCCCCAGTCTTGTGTAACATGACTCGGTTTGCTTATCGCGTCTATCGCGCGCTGACCGGGCTGAATTACTGGCTGTCGCGGCACTTCACTCCGGCGGGGGTGATCGTGCTGATTTCACTTTTCTTCAGCGCGGCCATCGGCGTGGACATGGATCAGTCAGTGGCGTTTGAGGTCTTCGTGCTCGCGCTGAGCCTCCTCGCTGTTGCCATCGGCTGCGCGCTTTTCTACCAGGGCAAATTTGCAGTTCAACGCGAGTTGCCGCGCTATGCGACCGTGGGAGAACCCGTGGTTTATCCCGTCCGAATTCGGAACCGCGCGGCAAATGGATTTCGGGGACTGGAGTTGCTGGAAGAGTTAGCCGATCCGCGTCCGACGCTGGCTGAGTTCGCCTCGATGCAGCGAGGCGCTGCGTACGGACGCAGTTTCCGGCTCGCGCGTTTTGAAAATGGGTGGAACGGGCTCCTAGCCCGTTTTCGGCGGCAACCTGCCGCCGAAAATTGCGGCAGCCTAGCAGCCCGCCGCAACAGGCCAGTGGCCTGTTCCACCCAAAAGGCATTTTCCAAACGCGCTCTCCCCCTTTCCCATTCGCTTCCTCTGAATATCCGGCAAGCCACGGTGAAAGCCACGCCGTTGCCGGATCTGCCCGCGCATGGGCAGAGCGAGGCTGAAGTGGAGCTAACGCCGCTTCGGCGCGGCCCGCTGCGGTTCACGGGCGTGACCGTGGCGCGAACGGATCCCTTTGGTTTGTTCCGCGGATTCGTGCGTGTGCCGCAGACGCAAACGCTGCTCGTCTTGCCTCGGCGCTATTCGGTGCCTGCGCTGGCGCTGCCGGGCGCGCGCAAATATCAGCACGGCGGCGTCGCGCTCGCCTCCGCCATCGGGGAGTCGGATGAATTTGTCTCGCTGCGCGATTATCGGCCTGGCGATCCGATGCGGCACATTCACTGGCGCAGTTGGGCGCGCACGGGCCGTCCGATTGTGCGGGAATTCCAGGACGAATTCTTCGTCCGGCATGCTTTGATTCTCGACGCGTTTGCCGCGCCGGAGCAAACCGCGGCCTTTGAAGAAGCCGTGTCGGTCGCGGCGTCGTTTGCCTGCGCGATCGACACGCAGGAATCGCTGCTCGACTTGATGTTCGTTGGCTCGCAGGCGGTGCGCTTTACGGTCGGTCGCGGGTTGAGCCACATGGAACAGGCTTTGGAAATCCTCGCTGCCGTGCAACCGTGCCGGGAAAAGCCGTTCCGCGCGCTGCAAAATTTAGTCCTCCAGCACGCACGCGAGGTCTGTGGCTGCATCGCTGTGTTTCTCGATTGGGATGAGCCCCGGCGCGAGCTCGTCCGGCAACTGAAGGCGCTGGATTTGCCGGTGCTCGTGCTGGTGGTGGTCGCGGCGAACCAGGCTGAGAAAGTGCGGACAGGAGACGCCGAGGAAGCGACGGACGGTTTCCACGTCCTCACCGTGGGGAAAATTGCGGAAGGGTTGCAGGAGATAGAAGGGAGCTTGACATGAACCGCCAGTTTTTGGACTGCGGCAGTCCCTGCTGTTCCCCGCGCGCAATTCCTCCGGCGACCGCGGTCCCTTTCATGAAGCCTCCTGGACTGTTACTTGGAGCGACGCTGCTCTTCTGGGGCTGGCAAACCGGTTTGCCTTGGCTGGGCGCGCTCGCGGCGCTGCTGCTGGAAAGCTCGCGCTGGGTTCGCGTGCGCTGGGATTTTTCGCAAGGCGACCTCGACCGCCTCTGGAACTTTTGCGTGGCGCTGTTCTTTGGCGTGGCGATTTTCGCGTTCGCGTCCAACGACGGCCTCCACGCCGTGGGGACGCTGGTCGGAGACAGCTCGCTGGCTGAACGCAGCGAAGCGCTGAACAAGGGCGCGCGCTCGGTGCTCCTGTTTTTCCAATGGCTGCCTCTGACGTTCCTGCCCATCGCGCTCGCGCAAGCGTTCGGCGAGCGCGACCGCATGGACTGGAGCACCTTCTCGTGGTGGCTCCGGCGGCAACGACGAATCGCAGCGCAGCGTGACGGGGCCGCTACCCAAGCTTTTGGACTGCGGCGGCAAGCGAAGCGCCACGCCGCTTTGACACCGGATCCAAAAGCGGTGTCGCCGCTGCGCTCTGCCACCGCAGTCCAGAATAGTCGATCGACACGGTTAGACGGGGAGTCTGCGCGACACGCTGGCTCCGGCCTCAACGTCCTCTGGCCGTTCTTCGCGGTGTGCTTGCTCGCCGCGAGCGCCGCCAACGATCGCACATTCCGGTTTCCGGCCGGCCTGATGCTGCTGATGGGCTGGGCGTTGTGGGCGGCCCGCCCGCGTCGCGTCTCCGCGCTGAACTGGAGCGCGTGCTCGCTGCTGACGATTCTTCTGGGGCTGGCGGGCTTGCAGGGTTTGCTTTGGGTTCGCAGCGCGGTCCAGCGATTCGAGAGCACGTTGGTCGCGCGTTTCGCCAGCGGAAGAAATTTCGATCCCAGAGAAACCCGCACCATGCTGGGCGAAATCGGCCGGCTGAAACTTTCGGGCCGCATCGTGCTGCGAGTTGAAACGGATGGCCAGCCGCCGCCGGAACTCGTGCGCGAAGCGAGCTACACCCAGTTCAAGTCTCCACACTGGACCGCGACGAGACGTGAGTTCGCAAACTTTCTTCCCGATCACGATGAAACCTCGTGGCGGCTGCTGCGCGGCAAACTCCCAAAGCGCGAAGCCACGATCGCGACTCTTTTTCCAGGCGGCGCGGGTTTGCTCGCGCTGCCCCAGGGCGCCGGGCGCCTGGAGGATTTGCCCGCCTTCGTGATGGAGACCAACCGGCTGGGCGCGGTCCGCATGTCGTCCGGCCCCGGCTTTGCCCGGTTTCGCGCGGCCTACGGTCCGGGAGCATCCATCGACAGCGCGCCGGACGCGGAGGATATTGACGTTCCACCGGCCGAGCAATTCGCCATCAGACGAGTCGCTGAGGAATTGAATTTGAAAGGCCTGGCACCCGAAGAGACTTTGCGGACGGTCGCAGGCTTTTTCTCGCGCGAATTCCGTTACTCGACCTGGCTTGAGGGCGATTCAAGGAAGGTAGGGCGAAGCGTCCTTGCTGAGCCGAACAATCATCGCCTGCCAAACGGATTGACGGCTCGCCGGGACGGGCTCGCCCTACCTGTTGATTCAACACCGCTCGCGGCGTTTCTGCTGAAGAACCGCTCCGGTCACTGCGAATACTTCGCCACGGCCACGACGCTGCTGTTGCGTCAGGCGGGCATTCCAGCGCGGTATGCCGTAGGCTATTCAGTCCAGGAACGGCGCGGACGGCAGTGGGTCGTGCGCGAACGCCACGCCCATGCGTGGTGTCTGGCCTGGGTGAGCGGCGCGTGGCGGGAGATCGATGCCACACCCGCGGGTTGGAGCGAAATCGAGGCGGCCCGCGCCACGCCCTGGCAATGGATCTCCGATGCGTGGTCCTGGCTCCGATTCGCGATCGGGGAATGGCGCTGGGGCAAAAGCGGCTGGAAACAATACTTGGTCTGGTTAATCATCCCTTTGCTGGTGCTGGCGGGCTGGCGTTTGCTGGCGAGGAAACAATGGAAGCGCACGCCGCAGACCGGGGCCAAACGATCGGCGCCCCAGCTCTGGCCGGGGCTGGATTCGGAATTTTACCTGATCGAACGCAAGCTGGCTGAGCAAGGACTGGCGCGGCGGCTCAGCGAAACCTTGTCCGGATGGTTGAGCAGAATTGATCTTGCCGCCTCACCCGCCGTCTCCGAATTGCAGCCCTTGTTGAAATGGCACTATCGTCTGCGTTTCGATCCCGTCGGCCTCAATCCGCAACAGCGGGATGCGCTCCAGCACGCCGTCGAACGATGGCTAAGTGGTCCATTTCATAAATACGCTCACGTTCGCGGCAAGGGATTTTTCGGCCAGACGAGGCGCGAGCGACGAGCATATCCCGAAGTGGATCTGTAAGGAGCAAGCAACGAAGTCTGGCGAAAAAGAACTGCCGCCCTTCGGGTTGCGCCG
>VHCZ01000349.1 GCA_016871535.1 Verrucomicrobiota bacterium | reverse complement strand
AAAAGACCTGCGGCCCGAAGGGTTGCGCCGAAAACGGCCTGGGGCTGCGTTGCTCCTCGGTCGCAGAGCACTGGGGCTATGCTCCCTCGTCGCGCCTTGCCCCAGGCCGTTTTGGGCGCAACATAACTCCAGCCATTTGTGAGACACATCACTAGCGTTTGTTCAGATTATGGCCACGTACATTTACGAAACGATTCCGCGAAAACCCAACGAGCGTCCAAAGCGATTTGAAGTGCAGCAGAAAATGAGCGATCCGCCGCTCAAGGTCGATCCCGAAACGGGCCTGCCCGTGCGCCGAGTCATTGTCGGCGGCAGCGGCCTGGTCACGCACGGCCCCAGTATTCTCTCGATGAAAGTGAAGCGGTCCAAGCGCTGACCGACCTTACCGAGCTGATTGTTGAAGCTGTTCGAGCAGCGCAGCGGCTTCCCGGTGGTCGCGCTGGATTTCCAGGGCTCGCGTGGCGGCGCGGCGGGCTTCGTCGATCCGGCCAAGGCGCGCGAGAATTGTTGCGCGCGCGTACGGAATGCGGGCTGAAGCGCCGTCGATCGATTCAGCGCGAGTCGAGGCTTGCAGGCCTTCCTCCAGACGTCCGGAAGCCGAGTAAGCGAGACCCAGATTGTACCAGGCCTGAGCCAGTTGCGGATCGAGCTTCACGGATTCTTCAAGCGCGCCGACTGCTTCGGCGAGCTTGCCCACCTCGTTGAACGCCAGTCCCAATTTGTATCGGTAGTGCGCGTCCTTCGGCGCGAGCTGGCACGCCGCCTCCAGTTCGCGCACCGCATCCGCGCTCCGGCCCAACGTGCTCAAGCAAACCGCCAGCGCATCGCGCAGCGGCGCCGAACGGCCATCCCAATTCACGGCGCGTTCAAACCAGCGCAAGGCTTCGCCCGGATTACCGCGGTCCATCCAGAACATTCCGAACTGGAATGCGCCGGATGGTTGATCGGAGTTCAGGTCCAGGGAGTAGAACAACTCCTGGCCGGCGACGGAGTTGGTTTCAAGCGTCCCGTGCAACGCCCACGCGGCTTCGACTCGCACAGCGCGAACGGAGTCGTTCAGCAGAAAACGCAAGCTGTTCAGCGCCCTGGCGTCACTCCCTTCGACGAGCGGCGCGAGCGCATGCGCGGCTTGCACGCGGACGAGCGGATCGGCATCGCCGACTCGCTCCAGCAGGGCCGTCTTGACTTCCGGAATGTCCGCCCAGCGTTCCAACAAACGCGTGGCGGCGGCGCGCCAGAGCGGGATTTTTTCCTCGCGTGCCAAGCCCATCAAATTCGGCACGGCGTTGGTGTCGCCGGCTCGCGCTTTGGCGACCGTTTGCGCTCGAAAGCGCGAGGGCCGGTTCATGCGTTCCCCATACCAATTCTCAACTGTTGCCAAAGCCCATGCGGTGTCGCGATCCGTGTGACACCGGTTGCAGGCATTCGGAATGCCGTGCTGCGCGGTCAGGAGGGGGTCGGGGATCGTGAAGCCGTGATCGCGGCGCGGGTGCCGTTGCATGTAAGTCGTCAAGGGCATGTGGCAGTCCACACAACGCCCGCCAGGAGTCTCGGGTTTGTGGTGGCTATGCGCGGCAGGATCGATCCGCGGCGCCGGCAGAACGGGCGGGGCGTGACAGCGCTGGCAAAGGGAATCATCGAGGGTTCGGAGTTTCGCCGAGTGCGGCTCGTGGCAATCCATGCATGTGACACCGGCCGCAAACATCTTGCTGCTGAGAAAGGAGGCGTATTCGTAATTCTCGTCGCGGACCTGGCCGTCCGCGTAGTAAAGGTCCGACTCATCCGGGATCATCAGAACAAAGTGGTCCAAGAAACGGTCGCCAACCGCGAAATCGCCGGTCAACTCGCCGCGGCGCGCGTGACACGATCCACACGTGGCCAGGGTCAACTCGCGGTCCGGCCGCCGGATAGTGGGATCGCTCTTGGCTGGTTGCGGGCGCCCCTTTTGCCATTGCGCGTGGTTCTTCAACGGGCCGTGGCACGCTTCGCAACCGACGCCGACTTCGACCATGGCTGTAAAGTAGGAGTCCGTGGTCGGGTTGTAATTCTTTCGCAAACGCGTGTTGTGGCAGCCGGCGCACATCTGGTTCCAGGTCATGCCGCGGCCGGTCCAGTGGCCCCATTCGCCCGGCTGGCGATCTTCTTCGCCAAACACGTCGAACCACTCGCGGCGGCCCGGATCGAAAGCCAGTTCCGTCACCTGAAAACGACCGCGCTCGCCAGCCACCAAGAACTGCCGGAGCGGTTCGACCCCGATGACGCGATCCAGTCGAAAGGACTCGCGGTTTTGTTTCAGCCCAGGGGTGTGAAGTTGGAAATGTCCGGCCGTGAAGCTGGCCTGCGAAGCTTGAGTGCCGTGCTTGATTTCGCGAGCCGGATCGAAAGCGGCTTTGTCGAGGGCCAAATCCATGGCCCGCTCCGCCAGCGCATGATGAGATCGTTGCCAGTTGTCAAAGGCCGCGGCGTGACAGTCGCGGCAGCTTTGTGACCCTGCGTATTGGGCAAAGGTCGCGGCGTCATTTTGCCTCGGAATTGGTTTTATCGCGCCTGGCGGACCATTCTCTGCGTCTGAAGCGGGCCGCGATGACTTGAACTTCCAGAAACCAATGCCGAGCGCTCCAACGATCAACACGGCCGTGATGACCACGACCCGCGTCTTGTTGTTGGTCGAAACTGGATAGGCTTTCTTTCGCGCGGACATACAAGGCATCTGATCGCCGATTGAAAGATTCGGCCGAGCGTAACAGTCACATGGCCCAGGCTCAAATCATCTCGGCTGTAAGGGTGCTTCTTCCCATGAACCGTCTCCTCGGACCGCGGCCTTTAGGCCGCTTCAACGCTCGACCCCGGAGAGTGCGCCGAAGCCTAAAGGCTGCGGTCCGCACGGTTTTCGGCTCAAGGGCCGTGTGCACGGCTTTTTGGCCGTGGGAACTTCCCATGAACCTGACGGTAGGGCAAGCCTGTCCCCGGCGAGCCGAGTCGGACGCGGTCCATGCAAGTCGAGCGGCTCGCCGGGACGGACTCGCCCTGGTTCATGGGGCGTGAGCATGGTGATCAGACCAAGGAAGCTTCCCAAGAACGTCCCCCTCGCCCCCTACGAGGGGGAGAGGGACGGGGTGAGGGGGCCATTCTGGGGTTCCACGTGCGAACGGCTTCGAGGAATTCTCTCCCCAAGGAGAGGGAATCCGGTCGGAGGCCTTGGACCTTCCGAAGAAACAGATTCTTCTGAACTGTGTCGCGCATAAAACCACCCGCGACGGCACGTTGATGCGATTCATCACGTGCAACAACACCAGCGAGGCACGGAATTGAGCGCGAACGCAACGGCGAATTTCAGCATCTCACGAGACGGCGCGGAGAAGTCCACCGGCACGAGGATGCGGTTGATGCTCGGCGCGAGACTCCGGGATTTGGTGCTGGACGATTTCGCTTCGGCGTGGGAGCGAACCGTGAGCACGGGACAGGCAGCGTGACGCACGACACGCTCGGTGGTGCTGCCCCTTGTGCTGAGTGGCAACGGGTTGGCAATCAAGCCTGCGAAATGTTTGGCGGCCCGGTCGCGAGCGGCAAGCCAGCCGTGGTTACTGGCAATCCACTTGGAGGGAGCTTCATTTGCAGAGCCATGCGCTCATCAGGGTGCGCGGAGTCCAATGGCGGACAAGCCGTGTTGAGCCTGCGTCCTCGCGCGACGCATCGCGCAAGGGATTGCGCCCGTCAACGAGCCGGGGGCTGGAGTGTTTCCCGAGCGAGCAACTGCGCCTGCCGCGCAAAATCCACCGCCTTGCCCAGTTCCAGCATTACTTCCTCGGGGTTGTGAAAGCCCATGCTGTTCTCCAACACGACCAAATTCTCCCAGCGCACATGCGCCAGTTGGTGCAAACGCACTGCTTCCTTCAGTTTGCCGGTGTCCACCGCCGTTCCGCGTTCCTGCGCCGCTTTGGCCGCGACGATGGCGTCAATCGCGTCGCTCAACGCTTGTTGCGTCTGCCGCTGGAGATCGAAAACATGTTGTTGCACCCGTTTGGCCTGGGTCAGGAGTTTGTCCGCGTCCACTTTGTGGCACTCGGCGCAAGGGTAAGCCCCAAATTGTTTGTCGCCCTTGAGGTGGCGATCAAGATACTTGAACGGGCTGGTCATCCAATGGGAGGTGAAGGTCTTGCCGCCCCAGGTGAGTTTGGGCATGTGGCAGGTGGCACAGGACGCACCGGCCCGCTCGTATTTGCTTTCCCAGAAGGTTTCCGCCGCCGGGTGCTGGCTCTTGATCAATGGCTCGCCGGTGAGCGCGTGTTTCCAGTCCTGTTGGTATTCAAAGGTCTTGGTGTAGTGATCCTGCAAGTCGCGCGCCTTGACCCACGGGAAGTGATCGCGGACGACCTTGTCAGTGCCCGGGCCGCAGGTGTATTCGACATGGCACTGGGCGCAGACAAGGGTCTGCTGGTGCTGGCGGTCAGCGGCCTCAAAACTCTTCGCGTTTTTCTCCGGCCAATACGGATTGACGCCCTTCTCGGCGATGGCGTCCTTCAACGCCTTGCGAATGAGGCGCAGTTTGGGCGCGTGCGGATTGAGACCCTGGGCCTGACTCACATCTCGAACCATCCAGGGAATCCCCGCGGCAAAGGAAAGCGCGGCGTGATAGAAGATGCCCAGCAACATCGCGGTGGCGCGCAGGGCGTCGAGGTCGTGGCGGCGAGAGCGGATCGATCCCGGGGTCTGGCTCATCACAGTTGATTTCACAAGCTCAATGGCTGCGGTCGAGGTTCATTCCAGCCTGCTGCAACGCTGGCTGCCACGATTCATCACGTGGTAAATCGCGCCCGGATACTCAATGCGGAGCTTGCGTGCCATGCGCCAAAGCCTGCCCAAACAGGGCAACGGTGTCAATATGTGGGACTGACCCCTTTACGCGTAATTCCGCTGCTCAGATTCGGCGGGTTTTTGTGCCAAATCTGTGTCTGGTTTCGGGAACCCATCGTTTGCCTTAGGAAAACTGGCTCCAGAGGTAGGGCTCGAACCTACAACCCGCCGGTTAACAGCCGGCTGCTCTACCATTGAGCTACTCTGGAACCCAAAAGGGAGGCGCAATCTAACCACGGGCCGCCAGTGCGTCAACAGTTTTGCCCGTCACCCTGATCCTCGCCTAAGTTCTCGGTTTTCATAGAAAAAGCGCCACCCGCGGGGATTTCTTGTTGACAGGGAGATATAGACGTTCTATATCTTATTCCGTGGCTGCTTGCTTGCCCTTGCTGCACAAGACGCCGTTCATCCTGGACGAGCGTCCCCTGCTCGAAGCCACCAGCGCGCACGCCGGCCTGCTCAGCGTTTCGCGCGCCTTCCGCTCGTTGGGCCTGCCCGACTTGATTAAGGCCAATCTCACCCTGCGTCAGCGTCAGCGCGGGTTCGAGGAAGCCCAGTGCA
>VHCZ01000348.1 GCA_016871535.1 Verrucomicrobiota bacterium | reverse complement strand
AAGCCGACGCGATTGTGACACGGGACAACGACTTGCTGTCTCTCGGCAAGCCCTTCGGCATCCCGATACTGACACCCCGCCAGCTTCTGGCCCTCATCAAGTAATGATAATTGCTCTTGCGAGGCGATTGGCTTGCTTTTCCAGTTCGGCGCTTTCCGTTTCGAGCAGCTTCGCCCTCTCCGCCGCGAGTTCATCCAGCACGCCGGGTTTCTGCTCGCTTATTTGGCAAAGCTCGTAATCGGGGCTTTCCCGCAACTGGCCCAGTGACTCGATGACGGTGATGATTTCCAGTTGAAGCGTCTCATGGAGCCGACGCAACTGGGCGACGATCTGATCAGTAAGAGTGTCTGAAAAAACGTTTTGGGTAGCACAGGCTATCAGTCGGCTATCAGCCTGTTCCATGCGGCAACTTGCCGGATGGAACGGGTGCGGCGTTGATCGCCAACGCCAGCGCTGGCTCCATGACGGCATCCGTTGCTGTTCCGGTATGCAAGGTGCCGACCGGGGCGGGCAGGTTGCCCGCGCCACCCATTTTTGGGACAGGCTCTAAGAGCGTGTCCGAAAATTCCGCGGGGTCCTGTTTTCGCGCCAAAGGCCGGATGGCGAGGCGCGACGAAGGAGAATATCCTCCCTGGATCTTCGACTGAGGAGCAACGAAGCCAGGCGGCCTTTGGCGCGAAAACCCTCCGGGCGGCGGGTCTTTTGTCCGTGGCCTGCGTTGGCTCGGTCCTTACAGCCCGCGTTGGGGATGTTCGGACCTCGCCGCCTTGGCCACAGCCAAAATCCCTCGCCGCAGGACCCCGCGCAATTTTCGGACAGGCTCTAAGGCGTGCGGGGATCGAGCGCCTTCTCGATGCGCGACAGCAAGTCCTTCAGATGCGCTTGCACGACCGTGCTTGCGCCTGAGCCATCCGCTTTCTGAATCGTCTCGCGGATGCTCTGCAGTTCCGCGCGCGAGTAGGCCGGAAGGTCCGAGTTTGCGGCCGGCGTTTTGATGTTGGCCGAGAGCAGGTCGATATACGAACGCTGCAGGTTGCGCCGATACAGGTCGATGGCAACGGGCTTCGCGGCGAGTTCACGGAACAGCCCGCTTCGGAGGTCGAGAAAAAGTTTGGCCGGGGAGTAAGCGGTATTGCCCTTGGTTTGCTCGACCTCGGCCAGGCGATTGACTCGCGACGCGGAGGTCAAATTTCTCAGCACCTGGCTCTGAGCGTTGAGCACGCGTTGCGCGGTGCCGTCCGGCGTCAATCGGGCAACAATGTCGTCGCGGATCAAGTTTGTGGGTGTGCTGAGAGCATTCTCCAACAGAAACGTCACAGCCTTGTCTTGGTACTCCGCGGCATTAGGAAAGAAGCGCCGGTCCGCGTCTCCAAAATACAGATTCACTTCCTGCACGCCGCCCACGACGTTCACGACGTGGCCCATCTCGCGGTTCCACTGCGCCAGCAGTTGGTCGTAAGCGTTGGCGAGCAACGAATAGTCCTTTCCTTCTTTGCTCGTGGCCTGGATCAAATACCCGGCGACGCGCTCCAGGTTTTTCAAGCCGAGCTGTGTGGCTTCGACGGCATTCGATCCGAGATCCTCGGTTTGCTGCGTCGAATCCACGAAGGCATTTGGATCGCCGAATCGGTAGATGGGCTGGTCCTTTTGAACCTTCACGATTTTCTCCAGCTCCTTCTTTTCGTCCGTACCCTTGGAGAACTGGCGGTAGCCCCAGTTCACGGCGAAATGATCGTACGGCCCGACCTTCGGCAGCAACGCCGCGCCGTCGCCGGGCTGCGCCACGTAATTGAACCGGGCATAATCCATGACCGAGGGAGCCGTCCCGTTTTTCCGAGTCCACTCCGGACTGCGAAGCTGTTCGATGCTGTAACTCGATGAGGCCTTCATGTTGTGGGGGAAACCCAGCGAATGCCCGACTTCGTGGGCGACGACAAAACGGATCAGCTCACCCATCAAGTCGTCCGGCAACGGAAAAGCCTGAGCCCGCGGATCGGACGGGGACGCCTGGACGAAATACCAATCGCGAACCAACTTCTGCACGTTGTGGTACATCCGCACGTCCGCTTCCAAAATCTCGCCGGTTCTCGGATCATGCACGTGCGGGCCGAAGGCGTTTTCAACACTCGAAGGCAGCCAGCGAATGCTGGAAATCCGCGCGTCTTCCGCGTCCCAATCCGGATCGTCGCGAGGGTCGGGCGGCAGTTTCCCAAGGATCGCGTTGGTGAAGCCTGCCGCCTCAAAGGCGGGCCGCCAGTCCTCGATCCCGGCTTTGACGTGCGATTTCCATTTCTCCGGAACTTCCCGCCCGACATAGAACACGATCGGCTTGACGGGCTCTGAGATCGCCGCTTCCGGATTCTTCTTTTCCAGGCGCCAGCGCGTGATGTAGCGAACTGTTTCCGCCTCGTGTGTCGTGCCGTCGGCGTAATCGGTGAAGCTCACGCTGAAGAACCCGACGCGCGAATCGTGGCGCCGGGGTTTCATGGGAACTTCGGGCAGCTTCACCATACTGTGGTGGACGACGGCCGTGATCCCGCTGGAACGCGGCGTGTCATCGCCCGGCGGACCGCCGCCGCCGGGTCCGGTCGCACGGCCTGGCGCATAACTCGCCAGCACGCGGACATTCACGTTTCTCGGAAAGACCTTGAATTCTTCGATAAAGGAACGGGCGCTGTCCATTGCGCCCGCACTGAGAGAGCGTCGCGCGCTGAACTCCGGAACGTCCTTCTTGAACAGATCGGTCACGTCGATCACCGGCGCTTTGTCTTTGCCATAAGCCTTGACCTCGAAGACGCGGATGATGGGAGCCAGGTTGGAGGCTTTGACCGCCGCCGCGATGGGGTCGCCGGTCTCCGCGCGGATGCTGTAACGCACGTCCCGCAAGAGGACCTGATCGCCGCGTTGCTCCCAACGAACCACGCGATCCCCGGCGGGCATCCCGGCATACGAACTGCCGGCCGTGGTTTCGGAAATCTGAACCACCCAGAGCATGTCGGTGTCGAGCGCATCGGTCGGGATTTCGTAAAAGAGGCTTTCCTCGATGCGATGCACGCGGAACAACCCGGTCTTTGTGACCGCTTCCTTCGTGATCACTTCGTCATACTTCTTGAACTTGGGCTTCTTGGCCGAGCTGGCATCGGGTTTCTTTTCGTCGGCCTTGGCTTCGGGTTTGTCCTTTTCCGCCGGCTGCTCTTGGGCCGAGACAAAGAATCCAGGCTGCAAGAAGAAGACCGCCGTGAGCGTCAAGACACCGCATACCTTGGTGAGAAGATTTGGTCGCTGCATGACGGAGGCATTACGCCAAAGCCGGTAACTTGACAAGCCAAGACGCGGGTTCAAGTAACCCTTCAGTTGAGGTGGGGCGAGGCTCCGGCCGAGCCAATGCCATCGAACAAACGCCTAAAGGCTTACGTTTTGAATTCCCTCAATCCTCCGCCTTCGAATCGCGCCTCGTGAGGTCTCGAACGGCTTCCGCGACGTTCTTGCCTTCGTAAAGCATGGCGTACACCTGGTCAATGATCGGGGTGACGACTTGAAGTTTGCGCGCGAGTTGGAAGGCGGATTGCGCCGTGGGCACTCCTTCGGCGACCGTCACCATTTTGCTGAGGAGATCGTGAAGTTTTTCGCCGCGCGCCAGAAGCTCGCCCAGGCCGCGGTTCCGGCTCAGCCTGGAGAAACACGTCACCGCCAGATCCCCCAGGCCGCTCAACCCGGAAAAAGTTTCCGGCTGCGCGCCGCAGGCCACGCCGAGGCGGCGAATCTCGGCGATGGCTCGCGTGATCAGCGCCGCTTTGGAATTGTCGCCGAAGCCCAGGCCGTCGCACATGCCGGCCGCGATGGCGATAACGTTCTTGAGCGCGCCGCCCAGCTCGACTCCAGCCACGTCGGCGCTCGTATAGACGCGGAACGTCGGGCGATGAAAGAGCTTCTGCACGGTCTGGGCCGTTTCCAGGTCGCCGCTGGCGGCGACGCACGCGGTCGGAATTCCGCGTGCAACCTCGGGTGCGAGCGTGGGACCTGAGAGGGCCGCATGTTTCGATCGGGGCGCGACTTCGCCCAGGATGCCGCACATCGTCAAGCCGGTGTCGTGCTCGATGCCTTTGGTCACGCTCACCACGATTCCCGGGTAGGAGGCCAAGCCGCGCGTGGCCTCGCGGAAAGCTTGGGATGGCACCGCGACAACCACGCATTCGGCATCGGCGATCGCTGGCGAAATCTCTTTTTCGATTCGCCAATCGTCCGGCAGCGGGATGTCCGGAAGATAGCGGGCGTTGCGGCCGGAACGTTTCATTTCCTCCAGGTGAGCGGCGTCGTGTCCCCAGAGCGTGAGCGCATGCTGGCCTTGAGACAATAACCGCGCGAGGGCAGTTCCCCAAGCGCCGGCGCCAAGAACGGTGACTTTCATCAAAACGTCATCCGTTCGAGGCCGGGGACGAACGCGCCTTTTTGAAACTGACGCGATTTTCGCTGCCTTTGACGAGTCGCTGGAGGTTGGAGCGGTGTTTATAGATCGCCAGAGCGCTCATCGCCGCCGCCACGCCGATCATCAGCTGGCTTTTCCCGGTGAACCAGGTCGCAAACGGCAAGACGATGGCGGCCGAAACCGAAGCGAGCGACACGTACCGGCTCAGTCCGAAGACCACAATCCAAACGCTGAGAATAATCAGGAACGGGACCGGCAACAGCGAAACGAGAACCCCGGCGGATGTGGCGATGCCTTTGCCGCCTTTGAACCCAAGCCAGCATGTGTAATTGTGGCCAAGGATGGCGGCAATTCCGGCGATGATCGCCAATCCTTCCTGAGCCACAACGTTCGGCGTGGAACCAAATGCTTGAACCATCAGAGGGACCAGGGCCGTGCAAGCGAGGTAGCCCTTCAGTCCATCGATCGCCAGGACCGCGCTGCCGGCGGGCTTGCCTAGATTTCGAAAAACATTCGTCGCCCCGATATTCCCGCTCCCGAGGGTGCGGATGTCCAGGCCGCGCGCTTTGGCGAACAAAAAGCCCGTGGGGATGGAGCCGAGCAGATACGCCGCCAGCGCCACGACCCCGTAAAGCACAAGTTCCACGCGCCGAATCTAGGCCGAGCATCTCGACCGCAGCAAGAGGGAAAACAGTTTGAGCGCATCTCGGTTGCCTCCGTTCCTGCTTCAGTAAGCTAAATCACTCAGCAGGCTGCAATATTTTTGTGATGCACCCAAGGAATTTTGGAGCTAAGGGTCTGTGCAAAAATAACTTCCGGTTTTGGCGGGAGCGCCGCCTGGCCGGATGCAAGGCGCGAGGAGGGAGCATCCCCGTTTTGGGGCTGTGACCGACGAGCAACGCCGCAGCCGGCCAGGCGCCGCCCCGCCCCGGAGGGCTGGGGCGATTTCGCTTTCTGGCTTCGTTTCTCCTCAGAGCGTGTCCGAAAATTCCGCGGGGTCC
>VHCZ01000347.1 GCA_016871535.1 Verrucomicrobiota bacterium | reverse complement strand
GTAGGGCAGGCATCCTGCCTGCCCAATGATGTCGTTGAACGCGTTTCGGGAGACAGGCAGGAAACCTGCCCTTGGAGTTTGGACATTTCCCGCGCAGTCCAACAAGCCCGACGGGAACGAATGACGCTCTATCTCCCGGAGGGAGAATCGACAATAGCCCAGCCTTTCAAGGCTGGGCTGGCGTCGCCAGGAATTCGAGTCCCGAAGGGACGGTTGAGTCTCCATGACGGGGACGCGCTTCGGCATCGAATTCATTGAGGTCGTCGGCAGTCCCCTTGCGACGTGGCAGGAATCAGCCGTCCCTCTTCGGGACTCGGCCCCCTTACTTTCGTTCCCAGCCTTGAAAGGCTGGGCTACTCTCAGGTCTCCCTCCGGGAGAAACTGAAAGATTCTACTCGTGACAGAGATACCGACGGCAAAAATGTCCAAACTCCTGAGGCAGGCTGGAAGCCTGCCCTACTCAGCGGACGCCCTTCTCAAAACGTTCCAGACGACTCGGGCGATCGCCGGCGATCCCGGTGTGTCCGAGTGCACGCAAAGCGTCTGAGGCCGCAGCGGGATTCGAGCGCCGGAAATCGTTTCGACCTGCCCGTCGTTGACGATCATCTGAACGCGGCGCCCGACTGCCGAGACGTCCCTCAGCAACGCGCCCGGTTTGGTTCTCGGGACAAGTTCGCCGCGGTCTTCGTAGCCTCGATCCGCGAAAGCCTCTTCCCAGACTTCCACGCCATTGCTTTTCGCCAATCGAGCCACATTCCCGGCCGCTTGGGCGTAAATGACCGCGCGCGGCCACCAGCGAGCGACGCTTTGGACGTAGCGGCGGCCGATTGCTTCCTTCGCCTCGCTCGCGTGGTAGAGCGCGCCATGGAGTTTGATATGATGCAACCGAGCGCCTCCTTGGTTCGCAATTTGCTCCAGCGCGCCCACCTGTTGAAGCAAGAGCAACTCCAGTTCGTCCGGTGTGAGTTGAACCGCGGTTCTCCCAAAATCGCCCCGACTCCACGGGCCAGGATGCGCGCCCAATCGCACGCGGAATTGCCTGGCCAAGCGAACACAGCATTGCATGGATGCGAGATCGCCCGCATGGCCGCCGCACGCCACGTTGGCGGAGGTGATCCAACGCATCAGGGCGCGCGTTCGGGCGATGGGTTCGCCTTCCCCCAGGTCGCAGTTCAAATCCAGTTTTTGATTTCGAATCATCCTTAAACTTTGATCTCTCCAACCTGGGTTGCATTACCCGTCGCGAAGACGACTCAAGCTGCTTCCGACACCAAATCCGACACCGGATCCAAAAGCGTCTTTCGCGAAAACGCCGCAGGCAAAGTCGTCAGGAGCACGCAACTCAAATCCTTCTCCGGATCAAGCCACATGAGGGTGCCGCTCGATCCGCTGTGGCCGCACGTTCGAGCGGAGGAACGGTTTCCGAACCCGCTGCCCATCGCCCAGCCGATTCCCCACGGCCGGTTGAGTCCCTGAGTCTGATTCGCAAGCATCGCCGCGGCGGTCGCCGGCTTGAGCACCGATGCGTCAGGATGGAGGAAATAATTCGTGAAACGACTCACATCGGCGGCGGTTCCATGCACACCGCCCCAGGGCGCGCCCAGGTTGCGCCAATAGGAACTGTTCTGCGCCCAATCTGTCGGCGCATCGTGCTGCAATTGCATGGTCTCTTCCAGTTTTCGTCCGCCAAGCCCCAACGAGCTGTCCCGCATTTCGAGCGGGCGAAAAACTTCGTCGCGGAGGAAGTCAGGGAACGAACGGTTGGAAACGCGTTCCACAATTTCGCTCGCGAGCAAGATGCCCATGCTTTGATAACTCACGCGCGTTCCTGGCGAGAACAAAAGCTGAGTCTTGCAAGTGCCCGCAACAAAATCTCTCAACGACGCGTGACGTTTGCGGAGTTCCTCATTTTCGGGAAGCATGTCCGGCAAGCCCGACGTGTGGGTCAGCAAATGCCGGAGAAGTACGCGCTCTCGCTCACCGCCGCTGAATTCTGGCACGAACTTCTGCACGCGGTCCTCAAGGGAAACCCTCTCTCGATCCACAAGAATCATAACCGCCGTCGCCGTCATCGGCTTGGTGAGCGAGGCCAGGTAGAAAACGGAATCCGGTTTGGCGATCCCGAAGTGGTGTGCCGACACTTGATTGCCGCGCCGCACCTGAAGAACCGCGCCGGCCAGCTCGCCGGAATCCACCTTTCTTTGCAGCAGGCGCACGGCTTCATCCGTATTGGCCGAGGCTGGCTGAACTGCGAAGGGCAAGGCTGCGGCTCCAATCAGAAAATCACGCCGGTTCATGTTCGGGCAAAACTGTGGTTATTGACTCTCGGCCCCTGGTAGGGCTGCGCTGCCGCGCAGCCGGTGCGATACGTTTCGCTCACGGCGTTCTGGGTCCATTTCAGGCACTGCGGCCTTCGAAATTCCTCTTGAAACTGACGGAATCATGGCTGCGCGGCAGCCCAGCCCTACCTTACAACTGAAACTGATTTTGGCCAGCCTAGCTAACCCTTCTTAGAGCTGACCGCTCGGAGGAGCGCCTTGATGTAGCCGATGCTGTAAGCCCAGCCGACCCTCGAGCCGCCGACCATTCCAGGCACATGGTCCGCGATTAACGCGCCGCGGAAGTCCACGTCGTGGAGTGTTTTCATGAGCTTGAGCATGTCCGTGTAACCGTTATCCACGAACGTCTCGACAAAGTATGGGATCGGCGCGCTGACGTTGCGGAAATGGATCTTCCAGAGCTTGCCCATCTTCGCGAAGGCGCGCGCGGCCTCAAACACATCCTTGCCCATGTGCTTTCCGCCTTCCATCCAGGTTCCCGCGCACAGGCAAACGCCGATGTTCGGGCTGTTCGCGATCTTCAGCGCCCGCACGTAGCCGGCGAAGTTTCCGAAAATGCAGCGCGGCACGCCGCCCAATTCCGGCACCGGCGGATCGTCCGGGTGAATGCCAATGCGAATGCCGAGTTCCTCGGCGACGGGCACGACCTGTTTGATGAAGTAGGCGTAATTCTCCCAAAGCTCATCCGGGTTGTATTTGCGGCCGTGCGTGAGCGGACCTTCAAACACTTTGCCGACCCAGTAACCCTTCGGGTTCTTGTTCAGATCGAACGCGCGCGCCGGCGCTCCCCCTCGTGTGGTCTCGCGTTCACTGCTCCAGATGCCGTTGCCCATGTGCGCGTAGGTCGTGTAATGGATGCCGGCTTTGGCGAGGTTGCGAAGATAGTTCTTGTACTCCTCGATTTTCGCGTCGCGGCCCGGCAGGTTCAACGTCACTTCGGGCATGTTATGGACGTTGCTGTTGCCAATGTTCCAAACTTTGATCCCGGCGGCTTCCACGCGGTGTTTCAAGCGAATGAAGTTCTCCGCCGTGGCGCGCTCGCCGCCGCTGGGAATATTGACGTACTCGACGCCAAGCTGCTGGGCGAACTTGAGATCTTCGTCGGTCGCGTCGCCGGAAATCTGGAGCGACACTTTGATGCCAGGGGGCAAGGGTTCGAGCTTCTTCGCGGCCGCGCGGATATGGAACGGCTGCGAAATGGCCAGGGCGGTCGCGGCACCACCTGTGAGCTTGAGGAATTGCCTGCGAGGCATGGGTTGAGAGATGGGGAGATTATCTTTGGTCATACGGCGAAGATTGGCGAGGCGTCGTGCGAGGATCAACCGTTTTTTGAGTGGAGTGCCTGGAGGAAAGGAGCGCGGGCAGCCTTGCCCGGTGCGATCTAAAGTGTTGGTCAGCGACTCCGATTGACTTCCCTCTCTCCCCGCGAGGAACGAGAGGGGAGAGAGTTGGAGAGAGGGGTTTCTTCACAACAGGAGAAGCGAGCCAACGCACCTCCTCTCCCCGGCCCTCTCCTCCTTCGGGAAGAGAGGGAGAAGACTTCGTTTGCGAACCGAAAATACCGCCGGCCTTTGGCCAGCCAGGCGTGCGGAATGACGCCCAGACGAACCAAAGTCAGGACCACAACCCGTATTTCGAGGCTCAGCCCGGTGCCCGACATGAGAATCATCACAAAACTGAAGTACTCTGCGGCTTGCCAGAAATCCGTCGAAAAACCAAACCAGCGATTCACCTGGACACGCGGACTCTGGGCGTGCATCGGCACGCGCGCGCCCTTTCACATGGAAGGTGGCCAAGGCACGACGAGCAAGGTGATGAAATTTCAGCTTCGCCCCGATCCGCTGGCAAGGTGAGAATAGGCTCTCAATCGCTCACCAACTGGAAGTTGGGCATGTCCGCGCGCGGCCGACGTTTCAACAGCGCGTGGATCGGCTCGAAGGTGCGCAGGATTCTCTGGTAGTCCGGATCGTCCGTCGAAGCGAAAACTGGGAGGCCGCATTTCTGGGTCCCGCCCGCAGCCGCTGCCAGCGGCGCAAGCAGGAAATTGTTTTTCTCGGGTTTCATCACCCGGGTGAAGAATTTTCGCGGAACGCCGGCTTGATGACAGGAAACGCATCGGCGCGAGGCCACTTCCTTCAGGGTGCTGTCCAGATCCAGCGGCATCATGCGGCGGCTGCCCATCTGGTCCTTGTGGTTGGACGAGGACGTGCCGTAGTACGGAACGTTCAGATCCATCCACAAATAGACGCGCCGCCGGTCCTCGTCCGGCACATCAACTCGCGGTTTGCCGCCGGTGTCGCGGTGTCCGCTGCGAATGATCTCGGCGAGTTTGCTCGCCGGACTGCCCCAACGCCGGGGTGAAATCCATGAGGTAATTCGCCGAAAGCCGTTTCGGCTTCGAGCCGTCGCGTTCCATCCGATACAGCACCGGCGAAGTCGTGACCCAGCAATAGGCGTAGGCCGGCCGGCGGTCGGAGATGAACGCGATGCCGCCGTCCGGCAGCCAGCAGGGATCCAGGTTGTTCTGGGCGCCGTGCGTCAATTGGGTCAATCCGGTGCCATCCAGGTTGATTCGGAAAATCTGATAGTTGTGCTTCTCGTCGGGGTATTGCGAAATATCCTCGACGTGTCCCACGGGATTCGAAGCCACATGACCGCCGCGACGCCAGGCAAAGACAATTTCCCGGCCGTCGTAAGACAGATCGGCGGTGGTGATCATGCCTTCGCCAGCGTCAAAAATGCGCCGCAACTGACCGCCCGTTTCGTCCGGCGTGAAAATGTAAAGACCGCCGCCGGGCCGAAAACCTTCGACGTGGTAAACATACACGTGCGAGATTTCCAGCGGCTTGCGCTGAACCAGGAGGATGTCGCGAAAGCCGAAGCGTCCCTCCACCAAATCACGCCGCAACGCGTGGGCCTTGGGCGTTTTCTCCTCCGGCGGAGTCAGTAGCTCCTCACTGAACTGGCTGCTGGCGGAGACTCGGGCTTTCGGAGCCAGATTCGCGGTCGGGTCGCTCGCCGATACAGGTCGCGCTGTGTCCGTGAGCCAACCGATGAGGATCAGAGAGAGAATTCTCCGAAAATGTTTCGCGCATTGAACCCCTGAACCCACCCCCTGCCCC
>VHCZ01000346.1 GCA_016871535.1 Verrucomicrobiota bacterium | reverse complement strand
CGGGAGAAGACGGGCTTCATCGTTTCAGTTTCTTTGCGGGTTTGCGCAGCTCGTCCAGCTTTGAACACAGCTCCGCCAAGTCTTTCACTTGGGTCGCGCCGATTTTTGCGAGAACGTCGTGGTAGGCCGGCATGGCGCGGCCGCCGACGAGGAGCATGACTTCCGGCGGCAGCGATTCGTGCAGCCGCGTCAATTCGCCTTCCAACCGCGGGTCGTCATCGGGATAGACCAGGCTCAAGGCAACGGCCCGGGCGCGATTCTGGCGAACCGCCCCGGCGATTTCGGCGGCCGGTAAACTGGCGCCGAGATAGGTGACGTGCCAGCCCAGATTCGCCGCGGCGGCTCCGGCGAGCAGCGCGCCGAGCTCGTGAATTTGTCCGGATGGCGTGGCCACGACGATCACCGGGGCGCTGTCCGTTCCGGCGAACGGCCTCGCGGCATGGCCAAGAAAAATGCGGATAACGGCGCTGGCAAAATGTTCATGGGCGGCGGTGATGGTGCCGTCGCGCCACAAGTCGCCGATCGTTTGCGCCAGCGGGGCGACGACGCGTTGTAGCAAGCCTTGCGCACCTAATTCGGTCGCGGCCCGTTTCAATGTTTCGTCAAGCGCGCGAGCGTCGAGTGATTTCACCGCCGCCATACATTCGTCGAGGAAGGTCGGGACGCTTGGAGGCGCGGCGAGACCGCGCGACGCGTGCCCGTTGGCAGCGTGGGATTCCATGGCCAACTCGCGGAGCTTTTCGGTCGGCAGTTTCGCGACGTTGCCGATGCTGTGTCCGTTCCTCGTGATGTCTCGGAGCAGGCTGAGTCGCTCGACCTGCTCGTCCGAGTAAAGCCGGCGGTTCGTGCCGGTGCGCTCGGGTTCCACTGCGCCATAGCGTTTCTCCCAGACTCGGATGACGTGCGCGCTCAATCCCGTGCGCCGGGCGACGACTTTGATTGCTTGGTGGGCTTCAGCCATAACACTAGACAAAAATGTGACAGGTCGGCGACGTTTTTGCAAGTGAGGATTTCTAAAAACTCGATATCCAAGCACAAAACTGCCGATAAATCGTCGTTTAAGCGCATAAATCGAGCGTTTTCCGGAGCTGTGAAAATAAATTGAGACAAAATATTGACACACTAACAGATATTAGACATATTCTCCACAACTTCATTGCTGCTTGGCAGCAAGCTGAATATGAAAACGAAACGTGAACATTGGAATGACAACGCGAAAATCGCCCAGAGCCGGCTCATCGAATGCCGGTTCGCCAAGCCGACTCGCCTCGCGGTGGTCGTCCGGGTTCACACAAAAGCAAACAACAACAGATCCCATACGAACCATGAATACCATCCGCATTCTCACCCTCACCGCAATCGTCGCTGCGTCCAGCCTCCTGGGTGTCGCTCACGCTGAACGCAACGAAAAGGCCTATGACATCGTCGCTGTCGCCTCTGGCAACGGCAGCTTCAACACCCTGGTCGCCGCCGTGAAAGCCGCCGGCCTCGTCGAGACGCTCCAAGGCCCCGGTCCGTTCACCGTCTTCGCGCCGACAGACGAAGCCTTCGCCAAGCTGCCCAAGGGCACGGTGGAAGACCTGCTCAAGCCTGAGAACAAGGCGAAGCTCGTCTCAATCCTGACCTACCATGTCGTGGCGGGCAAAGTCATGGCTGCGGACGTCAAGACGATGAAAGCCAAGACTGTTAACGGCCAGTCGCTCGACGTGAGGGTCACCGACGGCACCGTGACCGTGGACAACGCCAAGGTGGTTAAAACCGACGTGACCGCAAGCAACGGCGTCATCCACGTCATCGACACTGTGGTGCTGCCGAACTGAAAACTCCGGCAAGGGCGGAGAGCACACGGCTCTCCGCCCCGGCGAACGAACCCAGGAACTTACCCAAACCATCATGACGACGACCCTCGAAGGCAGATCGCCTCGCAAGGACTGCAGTCATAAGACGCCGCGCGCCGGGATTTACTGGTATCGAGTGAGCCCGGGGGTCACGAGAATTTCCTCTGCCGCCTGCTATCGGCAAGTCCCGTTGTTTACATCGAGCGGTCGCTGGCAAACTGCTGGTCAGGTGCATGCCGAGCACGCAGCCGCGCTCCAACCCTGACTCAACTTCATTTCGCATGACGAAAGAAACCATCATCATCGGCGCCGGCCCGGGCGGGCTCGCCTCGGCCATTCTTCTCGCTTCCGCCGGCGTGAAAGTGAAAATCATTGAGCGTCTCCCCGTGATCGGCGGACGCACATCGAGCATCGAGGCGGACGGCTACAAGTTCGATCTCGGCCCGACGTTCTTCCTCTACCCGCGCGTGCTCGACGAAATCTTCCGCGCCGCCGGCACCAGCCTGCGGGACGAGGTGCCCATGGAACGGCTCGATCCGCAATATCGCATCCAGTTTGGCGCCGGCGGGCGGCTCGATTGCACGCCAAACATCGCCGCAATGGAGAAGCAGATTGCCGCTCTTTGCCCCGCTGACGCGCCGGGGTTCCGTCGCTTCCTTGACGAGAACCGCGCCAAGCTCCGCGCGATGGAGCCGTGCCTCGAGAATCCGTTTCTCGGCTGGCAGGATCTCATCAACCCGCGCCTCCTCAAGATGCTGCCGATGATTCGGCCGCACCAGTCGGTCGAGACGTATCTCAAACGCTTCTTCAAGGATCGACGCGTCCGTCTCGCGTTTTGCTTCCAGTCAAAATACCTCGGCATGTCGCCGTTCCGCTGCCCGAGCCTGTTCAGCATCCTCAGCTTCCTCGAATACGAGTATGGCGTCTGGCACCCAATCGGCGGCTGTGCGGCGGTGACTGAAGCGATGGCGCGCGTTGCGCAGCGTCTTGGCGTGGAGATTTGCCTCAACGAACCGGTTGAGGAAATCCTGTTTTCGGGTCGCCGCGCCGTGGGCGTGCGTACCAGCGAGGGCACGCATCGCGCCGACGCCGTGGTCGTCAACGCTGATTTCGCCCGTGCCATGGAGCGCATGGTGCCCGACCACCTGCGCCGCAAGTGGACGAACAAGAAGCTGGCGAAGAAAAAATACTCCTGCTCGACCTTCATGATGTATCTCGGCGTCGAAGGCACGTTCGACCTGCCGCACCACACCATTCACATCGCGGGCGAATACGAGAAGAACCTTGACGACATTGAGAACAAGCATGTCCTCAGCGAGGATCCGAGCTTCTACGTTCAGAACGCCTGCGTGACCGATCCCACGCTCGCGCCGAAAGGTCACAGCGCGCTCTACGTTCTGTCTCCGGTGTCGCATCAGCATCCGAACATCGACTGGACCAAGGAACGTTCGTGCTTCCGCAAACTCCTGTTCGAGAAGATCGCGCAAGCGGGCTACGGCGACATCGAGAAGCGCGTCCGCTACGAGCGCGTCATCACGCCGGCGGATTGGGACTCGCGCTACGAAATCTATCGCGGCGCCACCTTCAACCTCGCGCACACGCTCGACCAGATGCTGCACCTGCGCCCGCACAATCGCTTTGAGGATCTCGACGGCATGTATCTCGTCGGTGGCGGCACGCATCCGGGCAGCGGCCTCCCGGTTATATTTGAAAGCGCGCGCATCAGCTCGCGTTTGTTGCTCGAAGACTTTGGCATTCCCGCCTTGCCTCTCACCTCCGCTCGTCCGACGGAGTGCCCGGCGGTTCCTCAGGAGAAAGCTGGCGTCTTCGCGTCGATGGCGAGCATGCCGGGCCTCAATTCCAAGACCACATCGTGAACCGCCCGGCCCACAACTCCACAGTCCGCCTTTCCGCCAATCTGCCGCGGGTGGAGATTGAGTCCATTCCTGCCGCAGTTTCCGCGGCCCGCGTGGCTCAAGTCCGCTGGGCCGCCACACCGCTCGGAACACGACTGTCACTCATTCGCGAGTTGCGCCACCTGATTTCGGAAAACGCGAGTCAACTCGCCGAAGCCTCCGCTTCCGCCCGCCAGCGGCCCGCGCTGGAATCGCTCACCGCCGAAGTTCTCCCGCTGGCCGAGGCTTGTCGCTTCCTTGAGCGCAATGCGGCATCCGTCCTGGCCACCCGAAGTCTGGGCCGGCGCGCTTTGCCGCTCTGGCTTGCCGGCGTTCGTCGCGAGATTCGTCGTGAACCGCTCGGTGTCGTCCTCATCATCGGCCCCGGCAATTACCCGTTGCTCCTGCCCGGCGTGCAGATGATTCAGGCACTCGTCGCCGGAAATGCCGTCCTGCTCAAGCCCGGGGTCGGCGGCACCGCAGCCCCACTTGCGTTGATCGAACTCATCGTTCGGGCTGGCTTCGACTCCCACCTCGTCTCGCTGCTTCCCGAATCCGCCGCCGTTGCCCGCGCCGCCATCGACACGCAGCCAAACAAGGTGCTCTTCACCGGCAGCGCCGCCACCGGCGAAAAAATTCTCCAGCAACTCGCTCCGCATCTCATTCCCGCGACGATGGAACTCAGCGGCTCGGACGCGGTCGTGATTCGCGCCGATGCGGATCTTGATCTGGTGACAAAAGCCCTTGTGTTCGGCCTCACGCTCAATGCTGGCGCGACCTGCATGGCGCCCAAGCGCGTCTTCGTCCATCGCTCCAGCGCTACCGAACTCGAAGGCCGGCTGGCCCGCGCCTTTCCCATCGAACTGTCTCTTCGCCTCGCGCCGGGCGTTTCCGCGAGCGTGCGACCCGTGCTTGAGGAAGCGCTGGCTGCCGGCGTTCATTTCATTGCGGGCGGTCTGCACAATGATGGCAGCGTTCTCGCCCCGGTGGTGCTGGGTGGCGCGACCCCGGGTAGCCGACTTCTGCGAGAAGATTTGTTCGCGCCCGTGCTGATCGTGTCCACTGTGGCCAGCGACGACGAAGCCGTGACGCGGGCCAATGAATCCCCATTCGCCCTCGGCGCCAGCGTTTTCTCCCGCGACCACGCCGCCTCCCGTGAACTCGCCGCGCGCCTCCACGCGGGCGTGGTGAGCATCAACGATCTCATCGTTCCCACCGCCGATGCCCACGTTCCCTTCGGCGGACGCAAGCGCAGCGGCTTCGGGGTGACGCGCGGCGCGGAGGGCTTGCTTGAACTGACCGCGCCCAAAGTCATCACGGTCAGCTGGAGCAAATTCCGTCCGGCCTTCGAGCCGCCGCATCCCCAGGACGAAGCGATGTTCCAGGCTTACCTCGGATTGACGCATGGCCGCAGTCTCGGTCAACGTGCCCGCGCCCTCCTGGCGCTTTGCCAATCACTTTCCCGCCGCAGCAAAAAATCCAAACAATCGACTCTATGAAAAACTCCCCTCAAGAACGCATTGGCGTCATCGGCGCCGGACTCGCCGGACTCGCGTCGGCCTGCACGCTCGCCGCCCGCGGCTACAAGGTCGTCCTCTTCGAACGCAACGAATGGCTTGGCGGCAAGGCCGCGCAGCTCGAAGGCGCCGGTTTCCGCTTCGACATGGGACCCACCATCGTCACCATTCCGTCCGTGCTGCGCCGCATCTTCGCCGAAGCGGATCGCAAGATGGACGATTACCTCGACATGGTGCGGCTCGACCCGCA
>VHCZ01000345.1 GCA_016871535.1 Verrucomicrobiota bacterium | reverse complement strand
GGAGACCATCCTCCTCGATACCGGGCCGCTCACGGCTTACTATGACCGGCGCGACGAACATCACGCCTGGGCCTGGGAAACTTTCAGTTCGCTTCAACCGCCCTTCATCACCTGCGACGCGGTGCTCACAGAGACTTGCTTTCTTCTCTCTCGAAATGGCGGCGACCCCTTGCCAGTCATCCAGGCCGTCACGATTGGTTTGTTGAAGCCCACCTTTGAAATCGGCGACGAATCCGGTGCGCTCGAAACCCTGATGAAGCGTTACGCTGACACACCGATGTCGCTCGCGGATGCGTGCCTGGTGCGGCTCTCCGAACTCCACAAGAATTGCCGCGTCTTCACGCTCGACCGGCACTTCAAGAAATACCGGCGCTACGGGCGCTCGGTGATTCCGGTGCTCAGTCCGTGGTGAACGGCCGGCGTCTGGGGTGGCTGGAGGTTCAGTCCACATAGAGATCCGTCGCGTCTCCAATCCCCGTGGCATGCGTATCAGGGTGCACGCGACATTATGATTGACCCCTGCTCGGATCAGTAATAGGAGTTATGCCATCCATCAGGTGCGTTATGAAACTTGCCCATCGTTCAGCCCTTCGATTGTCCGGTTTTACCTTAATCGAGTTGCTCGTCGTCATTGCGATCATCGCCATTCTTGCCGGCATGCTCCTTCCCGCGATGGCTCTCGCCAAAGAAAAAACCAAACAAGCCAAGTGCGGCTCCAACATGCGTCAGATCGGCATCGCCACCATCATGTACGCCAGCGATAACAATGGCCACATGCCGCTCTGCAATATGTTCCACGACGATCCCAACAAGCTCTGGATCCGGTTGATTTTGCCCTACGTATCCGGCAACCACGAGATTCGGTCCTGTCCCAGCGATAAGAAATCCGCCCAACGCATCAAGCTTAACGGGACGAGTTACCCGATCAACGATTGGACCTCACAGCCAGGTCCCATCGCTGGTTTTCCGCCCACCCGCCCACCCGATCACGCGCACATCCTGGATCAGTTGAAGCATCCGTCCGAGACGATCATTGTGTTTGAGATCGCCGACGAACAAGAGATGGATATCCTGCACGACCATACCCATGGCCGCGCTGGTTGGCCTACCTGGCGTGACGTCATCGATGATATTCAGCCCGACCGCCATGGCGGCGGCAAAAAGAACCGCGACAAGACAATTGGCCGCGCCAATTACCTCTACGCCGACGGCCATGTTGAAAACAAACGCGGGCTCACGATGTATAACCTCTTTGACAACGGCAAGGGCGTCAATTTTTCGACCCCGCCTGAATTGCGGCCGGTAAAGAAGACGCCTTGAAGGATCGCGGCGCGCGCAATTTGTTGACACCCAGCGTGTGGCTGCGCTGCAGCTTCGTGTTGTTCGCCCTTTCCCTGCCGTGGGTGGCGAGAGGGGGGCATACCCTGTTGATTCCTATCGGAGTCCATGACCCGTTACCGGGTCTCGACCATGCCGCGTTGCGCCCGGTGTCTTTTGGAGTTCCGGTTCCGGAGGCGGCGAACCTCAAGAATCTCGAACGAATCGTTTTGTCCGGCGCCGAAATGGCTCAGTACCGGCCGTTGTCGACATGGCCGGACGGCTCGGTTCGATGGTTGTTCATCGACGCGCTCGTGCGTCTGAATCCCGGGCAACAAAAGGCCCTTTTGCATCTCACGACAGGACAGGCGGAGCAACGCACCGAGGCGCTCTCGAAGCTTGCTGCGACTCAGGACGTGCTCGTCGATAATAGCAAAGTGCGGTTTGTGATTCCGCGCCAGGGAGGATCGATGCTGCGAGACGTTCAGCTTGACGGCCGCGAGTTGCCAGGCGCGGCTGTCCGCTTAATTTCGGCGAAAGACCAAGCTTTTGATTGGATGCCTCAGGGCGTACTCATCGAGAAGAACGGTCCCGTTGCCACGACAGTAGCCATGGAGTGGCAAATGCCTGTCGCCGGCGGTTCGGTTCGATTGACTGCGCGACTGAGCGCCTCGCGACGGCAGTCGTGGATCAAGATCGAAATCTCCGCGCGCGCTTCCGAGGCAGCTTCGAATGCGCTCGTGCTGCCGCCTTTGGCGCTGGAAGTGTCCGGCTTCAATGAGCCTCGATCCATCACCGACAACGTGGATGCTGCCGGGTGGCGCGGTGCGCAGTTGACTCAAGGCACGAATGAAATCTTGGTGTGTTCGTTCGATCCCCGGGCCGGCGCCGTTCCGGCATCAACCGGCGGTGGATTGGTTTTTCCCCTCTTTTCATCAGGGTCGGAAGCCGCGGTGCTGGCGCCTGGAGGACTGTTGCGCCGGGAGTGGCACGTCGACTTCCAACCCAATGAGACCTCGCTTCGCCGGTTTGCCAAGCCCTTGCTCGCCATGGGCGCTTCTCCTGAGGTCTATAACGATGCTGCAGCACTCGGCAATTTCGTCGTCGCACAGTCCGGTGACGCAGGATTGACCGCTGGAATTGAAGCCGCATCGTTTGGCGCAATCGAGGATTCGCTCTACACTCTGCTTGGAACTGCCGACCCGGTGCGCGCGGGAGGTCTTGGACATCTGCGATCGAGATTGAGCGTCCTTCTCAGCGATGGAGCGATCGAGCGTTCGCTGCCTGGGGAAGCCCTCAGCATTTGGTGCCATCTCACGGGCGACGATTGTGTGCGCGCTCTTTACCTCGAGTGGGGTAGCCGTTACGCGGCAGCCCGCCGCCGCCTGCCGGCCGAGGAGGAGGATGCCGAAGCTCTGGCGCAATTGCTGGATGTCTGCAACTTTTCCAATGACGCTTCGTTCCGCGACCTTCTCTTGCAACGGGCGGAAGCCTGGCTGGAGAAGAGCCAGTCTGGAAAGGATCCCGGGCATTTGGTTTTGCTTGCCGATTTAATTCGACTTGGCCGCTATTCGGCGCCGGTTGAAGACCGGCTTTTGGACCGGCTGGAAGCCGAAGTCTGCCGCCAACGCCAGGTGCCATCGAGCGATCGCGTTTTGCGGGAAGGCTACCTGCTCACCGGCAATCCGCAGTTCCTCGAGGAAGGGGCTCGCTATGTGGCCAACGGCGGGGAGGGTGGGGCGGCGGTTGCGTTGCAGCAGTTATTCGCCGCACCGCAACGCCAGCATGTCTGGCGCGATCTGCCATTGGAAACACGGCCTGCTGCAGATGGTTCAGTCACCTTGGCTTGGACCGTTCCAGCGCGCGCCTTGCGCGTGCGCCTCAAACATGCGGCGCAACCAATCGCTGCGGCAAGCCTGACACAAATTCCCCATGGAACGGTTTTATTTCATGACGCCAGCAGTCTCGGGGGCGAGCTCGTGCTTGAGACGGCAGGAACTCAGCAACAATTGCGATTGCCGGCGGCAGCGGGGCCCTGGAAACGCCATTTTGCGGCGCGTTACTTAGAGCGCGGCGCGGCATTGCCGGGACGGGCTCCCGAACCTGGCCCTGTGTTGCCGCCGGAAGTTGGCGCGGAGGCGCGTGCTTGGAATTGGAGCGCCGTGCTGGGGGGCGTCGCGGCAGTGTGTATCTTCGCCGCGTTGCTGTGGCGCGCGCGCGCGCGTCATTGCATCGGCGCGTGCAAGGTGGCTGCGGTCAGTCTGTTGTTCGGTGTCTGTTGCGGCTGCGGATCGGATCCGACGCCGCGCGCGCCTGCGCCGAATGTGCCGGCTCCCTTAACCGCAAACAGCGATGGCGGGCAATTCAGCGTCACAATTGCACCCAAACCCAATCCGATTCCATTGAACGAGCATTTTGCCGTTGAAGTGGCGATCGCCGCTTCGGCGCCTCGAACCGCCGCGGATGAAATTCGAGTGAGTGTCGATGCGAGCATGCCGGCCCATGGCCACGGGCTCAACACGGCGCCCGAGGTCAAAGAGTTGGGCGCAAACCGCTTTCTGGCGGAAGGAATGCTCTTCCATATGGCAGGCGCTTGGGAGTTGTATGTTGACATCTACCGCGGTCCGGTTCGCGAACGCGCCGTTTTTCCGATTGCCATGCGGCCTTAGATCGAGAATCTCATGCGACCGCACGGCATGCAGGCTAAGCAGTTTTTGTATTTGGCCGCGGCTGGGCTGTTGACGGTGAGTTGTTCACGCCGGGACGTTTCACCTGCCGGGACCTTTAGTGCAAATGGCATCGAGTTTACGGCTGCCGAAGCCGCACAGATCTTGAAATTGACTCCGCTGCCGGACCTTCCGCACGATCCGCGAAACAGGCATTCATCAGACGCCAGAGCCGTGGCCTTGGGACGTCAGCTTTTCTATGACCCGCGCCTTTCTGCGAATGGCAGCATTTCATGCGCAACCTGCCACGATCCGAGCCGCCATTGGACCGATGGCAAGCGGGTGGCGGAAGGACTCGGGCGCGTGGCGCGCAACACGCCAACCTTGTGGAATGTGGCGTACAATCGCTGGCAGTTTTGGGACGGCCGCCGGGACACGTTATGGGCGCAGAGTGTTGCGCCAATCGAGAACGTCAACGAAATGGGGAGCAATCGATTGCGCATTTACTGGCGGGTAGCGGAGGAGCCGGGCATGCGCCGCGCGTATGAGGATTTGTTCGGCAGTTTGCCGGCGCTTGATAGCGGCAAGGAAACGCGTGACGCGCGTCCGGTCGCCGAAGACCCACGGCACCCGATGCACAGGGCCTGGCTGGCCTTGACGGACGCCGATCGCGACCGGGTGAATCGTTGCATGTCGAATCTCGGCAAAGCTGTCGAGGCATTCGAGCGTACCATGATCACGCCAGAGGCGGCGTTTGATCGTTTTGGCGCCGGCCTGCGGCGCCGCGATCAAAGCGCTATGGACAGCATGGCCCCTGCGGCTTTGCGTGGATTGCGCCTTTTCATCGGGCGAGGTCAATGCGTCCTCTGCCATTCCGGACCGAACTTTACCGACCGCGAGTTTCATAACATCGGGTTGGATCGAGGCGCAGGCGAGCTCGACACCGGACGTTTTCGCGGGATCGAGGCGGTCAAAGCCGACGAATTCAACGGCAACGGTGTTTACAGCGATGACCTTTCGTTGACGGCGAATATCGCGCTCCATTACGTCGCACAACAACCGAACAATCTCGGTGAGTTCAAAACTCCAACGTTGCGCAATGTCGCCAGGACCGCGCCTTACATGCACGATGGCCGGTTCGCTGATCTGCGCGCCGTGCTGAGTTTCTATTCCCGGCTGGATCAGCAGCCCGCGATCGGCCACCGCGAAGAGTCACTGCGACCACTCAATTTGAGCGCGCGCGATATGGACGATCTTATTGCTTTTCTAGAGTCGCTTGCCAATGAGTTGCCGGGCACCCAGTTCAGACCGCCCGGCCCTTGACTGAGGGCGGCGGCCGCAGCATTCCGGCAGAAGTTGGCTGGTGGTTTCATGGGGCCAGTCCGTTCATCTTCTTCAACACTTCGCCGAACGCCTCGCGATAGACGCGGACAATCGTCTCGCGCGGGGTGCCGTCGGCTTGCACCAGGCCCTGCCGCAGGCCGCGGCCAAAGCCGGCCGGGCGATCGATGTATTGGCAGCGCAGGT
>VHCZ01000344.1 GCA_016871535.1 Verrucomicrobiota bacterium | reverse complement strand
CGTGAGGTGCCCCGAAAGCGCCCAACTCGCTGATCGCCTTGTGAGAATGGGAATAACCAGGATAAGCAGCCGCGAAACTGAACAACGCCGTCCAGAACATCACAACCGCCGTAATGCCGGATAGTCCCCGGACTCTTTCAGTCATCTGCCGTCGTCCCGATCTCGTGTCTGCATAACGTGGTGCGCTTGAGCGGCGCTCAGGCGCTTGCGGCGTCAGTGTATCAGCTTGCGGCGTCCGCTCGAAGCGCTTGTTGGGCAGACTGCGCCACCGCATTGCGCTCAAGGTTCGACTCAAGTGCCGCGAGATCCCCCAGGACCCACAGACTGACAATGAGCCCGTCGCGAAACGTGAAGAGCGCGGCGCCTTGCCACTCAACCGGCAGACCGGTTGGCTCCCACCCGCGCAGTGAAGCGACATGGCTGCCCGAGAATCGCATGCGCGCGAACGCGCGATCCCCTTCACTCACGCAGTCGAGGATGTCGCAGCGGTACTGCGCCAGACACGCATGAACGGTACGCACGTAGTCGAGAAAGCTCTCAATGCCGGCGCACTGGTCGCCGAGCGACCCGCGGAACGAGAAACTCGCATGCAAGATGGATTCAGCGGCGGCTAGTTCGCCACGGTTCCAGATGCGCTCGTAGAACGCGCTTACGAGTTCGGGAGTGCTCATGCTGCATGCGCTCCGTTTCGTTCTGCCCAACGCCCCGGTTCAGCGGCGGGCCGCGTAGCGGCCCGTCCGTTGCAACCGGTTGTTGGACAACGTCGCCTCAGATGGTCGCCTACGTGACCGCTCCTCCTGGGTTCATTCGTCATGCCCCAGAGTTATGATGACATTCCCTTTCTTGCGGCCCGTGTCGACATAGCGGTGAGCCTCGGCGATTTGCTCGAACGTATAGCGCCGATCAATAACCGGTTTGAATGCCCCCGCCTCAGCCAGACCAGCGAGAAAACGCAAATCTTCAACGCGCACGGTGGCTGGCCCAGCGATGACTTTCTTGCTGCTTGTCATCGACACCCATGGAGCTCTAAGCATTTCGGGCAACTCAGCCAATACCATAAGAAGGCGCCCTCCTTCTTTCAACGAAGCTTTGCTGCGGGAGAACGGAGCCGTACCGACAGTATCGACGATGACATCATAGGTTTCGCCATTCCGGGTGAAATCCTGTTGGGTGTAGTCGATGACGTGAGTGGCGCCCAGAGACCTCACCAGTTCCACGTTCGCGCTACTGCACACCCCGGTGACAATTGCCCCGAAATGCTTGGCAAGCTGCACCGCCGCTGTGCCAACCGCTCCGGATGCGCCATTGACGAGCACGCTTTCTCCGCTCTGAAGTTTTGCTCTTCTGAGAAAATCCAACGCCGTTGTTCCGCCAAAAGACAGCGCTGCGGCTTCTTCAAAAGTCAGACTGGACGGTTTTGGCACCACAGCCCCGTCCTCAGCCATGCATTTGTACTCCGCATGGCAACCCATGGCGGCATCACTGAACGCAAAAACCAAATCACCAACTTTGAATTTGCTTACATCTTTGCCGACCGTTTCAATTACCCCAGCCAACTCCGACCCTAGTATGGGTTGCTTTGGTCGTGAGATTCCAAACACCAAACGCATGATGAGTCCGAAGCCGAATGGGACATTAAGACTTCGCACCCTCCAGTCGCCTGATGTAACCGTTGCCACTTGTGTTCTTATCAGGACTTCGTTGTCCTTGGGCGTGGGCTTTTCGACTTCCTTCAACTGAAGAACCTCAGGCGGTCCATATTTTTCATACACAATTGCTCTCATGCGTTGCCACTCCGAAGGCTACATCGGGCTAGTACTCTCGTTGTCCAACGCTATGCGTCAGCCGCGCGAAGTCTTGCTTCGCGTCGGCTGCACGCACTTGTTAGCCATCACTTTCCCGCTGCGTTTGGCGTTGATTCCCGCGTAACCGCATCGCGACGCTGCAACTCCGCCAGAAAGAGGTCGACCAGCGCCGTAGCCTCTGGTGCTAGCGAGTCGAGGTTCTCTTGTCCCTTGTTCATCATGACCGAGATCACCAGACCGAACTCCGGCAGGGCCGCAAAGTACGATGTGCTTCCCACCGCGGCGCCGTGGTGATGGATGATTCGAGTTGTCAACGAGTCATTGAAAAACTTCTTCTGATCCGACACGCGCCAACCCAAGGCGTAGCCCTGTGGATTCTCGCGACCGTCGGCTAGGCGTTGCGGCGTCAGCAAGCGCTCGCGTGTTGCGACGCTGAGTAACCTGTCGGAGAGCATGGCGCTGCCCAATGCCACCATGTCGGAGGGCGACGAGAGTAAGCCGCCCGACGGCAGCTTTACGCTGTTATCGACGCGATACGCAGGTTTATAGCTGCCATCCGCCGTGTCGTAAAACGACACACGATCGGCAACGGACACATCGGCGAAGTCGCCGCCGCTGTGAGTCATTTTCAGGGGATCGAATACCGCCCGCTGCAGGTAGTCGAGAAACGGTGTCTGCGTTGCAGCTTCGATTACCGCCCCGGCGATGTTGTAGCCATAGCTGCTATAGGCGAAATCCTCGCCTGGTGTGAATAGCAACGGGTCGCGTTCGAACACCCGCAGTGCTGCGCGTGTGTTGGCAAAGGATCTTCGACCGTATTGCTCCCATATCGGAAAGCAAAGGCATAGGCCATAGTTGCGCACGCCGGCGGTATGGCTCATGGCTTGGCGAGTCGTGATAGTGGCCAGCGGTGGCGCCAAGTCTGCGATGTAGTGTTGAGCCGGCAGTTCCAAATCCAGGCGGCCTGCGTCCAGCAGCGTGCCGATCGCCACCGCGGTTACCGCTTTCGACGTGCTGCCCAAACGGAAGCGCGAATCCAAGTTTGCGTAGCGCTGGCTTTCCACATCTGCCAGACCGACAGCACCGGCCCAGACGCGTTTGCCGTAGATGGAAACCGCGGCCGATAGCGCTGGGGTCTCCAGTTTCGCGCGCGCATCGCGCAAGCGCTTTGCGGCGGGCGCTCCCAGTTCGCGCCACTCTGCATCAACGAATTCCGCGTCGGCCCTCAGGGCCTCATTTTCCGCCATCGCAGGCAGAGGCTGCCAGCCGATGTTCCAGACGAAGATCGGTTCGAATAATCGAAAGCACAACCACGCCAGGCCAAGCAGCAGAGCCCCGGTCAGTACACGTCTTAGCGTGCGACGGTGTGTTGCTGCGGTATTGATCATGTCCATAAACCATCCTTGCGTTCGAAAAACAACAAGCAGAGAAATGAGGTGTACGTAAGAGTGTCCTGTGGGACGAGATGGCTAACGTCCGCGCATCACCTGCGGGGACGCGTTTGGCCGCCGTGCGGCGGCCAGGAGCGTCACGCGCGGCCCCGTCAGGTGCATGCGCATGTTATCCGGCACGCCTTGGTCACCAGATTCCTGGGGCGAGCCGCCTCGTCCTCGCCATGTACGCCGCGTATTCATCACCGAACTCCTCGAGCATCATCCGCTCTTCGACGCGAACGCGAAGCAGGAAGAGAAACCCGAAGGTCACGAGGTACGAAGAACCTGCGAACCAGTTCGGCAGCGCGAGCGCCTGTCCGATGGAATACAAAAAGAGCGAGGAGTACATCGGATGCCGGATGCGTCGATAGACGCCTTCCGTGATCAGTCGGTGATTCTCACGGACCTGAAGGGTGATCGACCAGTTGGCCCCGAGGTCCGCATGCGACCGGTAGAACAGCCAAAGCCCGGCCGCGAAGCACAGAATGCCGCCGACAAATGGACCAAGCCGCAGCGGATACTCCGCGAATGCAAACGCTGGTGACGCGACCCAGACCAGCGGGATGAAGAACCCAAGCATCGCAAACGACAGCACCGCGACTTCAAGCCTGCCCTTCCGATCTTTGATGATCTTGATGGTCCGACTCCGATGCCCGTGAGGTGCCCGGATCAAGATCATCACCACGCTGGCGGCGAGGATGACCGCCTTCCCGAACCAGGGATTCATGTGGGTCAACCCCGGACGAGCATTGGCTTTGGCAAATCGATCACCACGCAATGTCCGGATAACGCCTGAGTTAAGCCGCGCCGCGAAGCGGCGTCGGCTTGAACGAATTGTTAGGCTGCCGCCCGTGGACCACGGCTCAAGAGCCCTTCGATGCGCCCGCGAGTGTAACGTTGAAGCAGGACCGGATAGAGGTTCACCAGGACATTTCCCGCAGCCAGGTACACCGCCCAGCCGTGCCAGCCCACACTCCACGCGTACGCCGAAGATATGACGCCAAGCGCCAACAGAACGATGTGGCCGCGCTCGCTCTGTATGGTGCGCACGATGAAGGCAGCTGCAGATTTCCGGCACCGGATCATTCGGAAGCTGGGGTCTCTCCGGCGCTCCCAGCGATTCGCGAAATCTCCGTTCGGCGCGAACTTTCGAAAAGCGAGCACGCCGAGCCACTCGTAGAGCCGGCCAGAACGCTCGAAGCTGTGCACGCGGAAGTAACTATTTGGCAAGGCCCACCACAGGGCGATGCAGGCAGCGACGGGAAAAAGGAACCATGCTCCCGGCAGAAAATCACCGCTCGGATACGCAAAAGGCCTTAGCGGCCCCCAAACGTACAACCAGAACATCATCAGCGGACCCAGCCAGCCGCCCGCCATGCTGGCGAAAGGGACGATGTTCAGCCCGTGCGTGGGTGGATCGAGGAGCGGCGGTTCGCTTCGCATAGTCCAACGGCTCCGGAAACCTGCAGGGCAGCCTAACGACCGCGGTCAGCCGGCGGGGACGGTTGACCTGACCACTACCAAGCAGCGTTACCCCCGCTCGGCTGCACCGCTTTGTTCGGCATCTCATTTGTCAACTGTGAAGGACGCCGCCATGTCTTTAAGTGTTTGCCTACCTTCATTCGAGCGGTTGCCTGTATCGTCCAAGCTATCCTGAAACACGAGAAGTTTGGTAACGGCCCCACGCGATGGAATCTGGTAGATGTCCATTACCATCTTATGCGTTGCCAAAGTGACGTGGATCGATGTGCCCGACAGCGTCTGCTTTCCGAGGGTGATCTTGGCGTTCGCATCAGTGACTTTGCAGTTCTCGCGACCGAATTGGTCAATCATGTTATTGGCGAATTCCCCAGTCGTAAGCCGCGCGTTCAATACAAAGTACATGATTTTGAGATCGTTCCCTGAGAGCGTCCAGATTTTTCGATCCGGATCTGCGAGATCAGCCTCGAAAGTGAATGGCCGCGGATACTTAAAGGTGATTCCTTGATACGGAAAGACGCGATAAAGTTGAGGCGCAATTGAGATCATTGGATTGGTGAAGGCACCGTCTAGTTGCGTTGTTTCACCTTCGGTGATCGTGATAGATTTATCACCAACTTTCACCACGAATTCCAATGGCGGCTCCTTGGATTCGTCAAGGTCGGCGGCCGATGTTGAACCGCATCCCAAGCAAAAGAATGTAAGTAGAATTGTCAAAGAGTAGATTCGTTGCATTGGAGTTGTGTGTGGAGTTTTCTGCCGAACAGCTGCAATCAGCGGCTCGCGGCCGCAGAACTATCCACTCCACTGGATTCTAACGCGAGTCCGCTGCATTGCGTGGTTCAACAATGGGGGTTCACGCGTCAGGAAAGTTGCAGATCACGGTCAGGAAC
>VHCZ01000343.1 GCA_016871535.1 Verrucomicrobiota bacterium | reverse complement strand
CTTGCAGCCGGCCAGGCGGCGCTCCCGCCAAAACCCCAAGTTATTTTTGAGCAGACCCTAAAGTTCTCGCTTTTGTTCTGCGCAGCCGGCGCGCTGGTTCTCGACTCGGCACCACCGGCGGGCGCCGCGGAAGTCAAACCTATCGCAGTCACGGGAACCATTCCATGGGTCTATAGTTACGCCGAAGGCCAGCAACTCGCGCGCGAAACCGGGAAACCGATGCTCGTCGTGTTCCGCTGCGAACGCTGACTGGCGTGCGCCAGTTTCGACGGGCAGGTTGTCCGTCAGGATGAGGAGATCGCCCGGCTCGCCGGGCAATTCGTCTGCGTGCGGGTGCAATCGATGAACAGCGTGAACATCAATTTGTTTCAGTTCGAGCGCGACCTGACATGGATGGCGTTCTTCATGGACGCCAACGACCGATTCTACGCCCGATACGGCGGGCGCGAGGACGCCGCCGCCGAATCGCACCTCACCAAGGAATCCATGGTGCGCGTCATGAAGCAGGCGCTGGAGTTGCATCGCCGCGGCCAGGTGCAAAAGAGCCGCTACGAGCCAGGCCGTGAACCGGCTCGCACTCCGGAGGAAATTCCCACGATGAACCCGATGATGGCGCGGCGCAAAGACAGCCCGTGTATTCATTGCCACGACGTCAAAGTCGCGGAGTTGCGGCTTCTGCAGCAACTCGGACGATTCTCCCGCGAACTCGTGTTTACTTATCCCGCGCCGTCAGCCGTCGGCATCCAACTCGATTCGGATGTGCAGAACAAAGTTGGAGCCGTGATCCCCAATTCCCCGGCGCAGCTTGCCGGGATTCGCGAAGGGGACACGGTGGTTTCGGCGGACGGACAGCGCATTTTGACCTTCGCCGATTTCTCGCGAGTGTTGGAGCTGACGCCGTCCCAAGCCAGCTTGCCGCTGGAAATTCAGCGCGGCGGCCAAACGTTGCGACCGATGTTGAAACTCTCCAGCGCGTGGCGCCGCACGCCAGATCCGTCCTGGCGCGAGTCCTTGCACGTGGCGGGGCCCAACGCCGGATTCTGGGGAAACAAGCTTCCTGAGGACGAGCGCAAGAAGCTCGGCTTGCCCGCCGGGAAGATGGCGGTGCTCGTCACCTTCATCTGGGGCGATTACACCCGCCAGGCCGGGCTCAAAAAGGACGACGTGGTGGTGAAGTTCGACGGCCTGGACAGCGACATGACCATTCCCCAGCTTCACGCGCACCTGAATCTGAATCGAAATTATGGCGACCGCGTCCCGGTGACGGTTCGCCGCGGAACGCACCAGCACGACCTCGTTCTCTCGCTGCCGAAACAGCCGGCAGAACCGTAGTCCAGGATCGGTTCAAATCCGGTTGAAGAGATCGATCACTTTTCTCAGGGATTTGTGCTGCTTGATCATCGGCACCATTTTCGTCTCCCGCGCGTCGATCTCGCGCGCTTTCGCCAGCACCTCGGCGGCCTTCTCCTGCGGCACGCGCACGACTCCGTCTTCACCGGCTACGATGATGTCACCCGGTTTGACGGTGATCCCGGCGCATTTCAATGGAATTTGCTGCGCCACGCTGGCGTAACGGCTCACTGCCGTCGCGGGTGTCACGCTCCGGGCATAGACCGGAAATTTCAGCGCCCGGATTTCCGCCAGATCGCGCACGCCCCCGTCCACCACCATGCCCGCCATGCCCCGGACCTTCGCGGTTGTGGCCATCAATCCGCCGATGGCCGCCACGTCCAGGCCGTCTTCCATGACGATGACGCCGACTTCACCGGGCTTGGAGTTGTCGATCATTTCCACGGAGTGCTTCACCGCCAACGCGGGCGTGGCTTTGTCGGGTGGAGCAGGCCGCACCAGCGCGGTAATCGCGCGACCGACGACTTTGCCCGGAATCATCGGGCGCACGTCGTGGGACATGAATCCGCGCTCACCCACGACGTGATCCACGGCATCTGCGACCGACGCGACGGTGCTGCGTTTGAAACCCGCGATCAGATCGTCTTCGGTCGGCAACGCCGGGCCGCCGGTGGCCGCCAACGCGATCGAGACTGCCAAAACAAGACCTGCTGTGAGTAAGAGAACCTTGGTTTTCATAGTGTGCCTGAGAGGAAATCAAGATTTGGCTCCCTGTCAAACCTGACGGCAACTTTCATGCGATTTGATCTTCATTCAACGCTTGAACGGAGGATGGATGGATTCTTGATGAGCAGCATCGCTGTCCTCGGCTTCAAAACCAACGGCGATTGCACGGCCTTCCCTGTAATGTCGCAATAGCGGATCGAGGCGTCCCAGCGAAATTTGCCGGCTTGTTTGCCGGCGTTGACCAGCACGAGCGCATTCTCGAATTCCCGGCTCCAAATCGTTTCGCCGAAGCGAATGCCCTCGCGCGACGGGCCGAGGTTCAGATCGAATTCCCGATACCAGTAGTGCGGCACGTCGGAGGTTCCCTCCTTGTACGTCCAAAAGACATTCCGATTTCGACCGGCGATCAAGAGATAGCAGTAGTAAGCGAACAGCGTCTTGTCGATGTTCCCGGCCAGGCCGGCGGGCTTCGAATTGATGCGAATGCGAATGTGGGGCGGGAGGCTTTGCACCGTCTCGAGGTAAGGCCGCAGATCTTCGATCGGCATTTCTTCGGGAAAAATCTCGTTCTCGGCTCCGCCCGCGGCTCGCGCAACCTCCGCGACAAACCCTGGCGTGTCACAAGCCGCGACACGCCGGGGGTTGGCGGGGTCACTGATGTCAATGACGCCCAAACCAGCCCGACCCTCTGCCAGATAGACGTGGCGGCCCGAAACACCAAGATCATAGGCGTCGCTGGTTTGAATTGTGCCAATCTGCCGGGGGTTCACTGGGTTTCTCACGTCGAAAATCACCAGGTCCCGCTCTGGGCCGAGGCCGTAGGCATAGCTGTCTTGCACTGCGACATCCATGAGCGGCGAGCGATCCAACGCAGGCCAGCGGCCGCGCAATTCGAGATTCAACTCCGCGGCGAAACTCATGAAACCCGGCCCGGATGCGACCAGCCCTGCAAAGAGGATTTGAAATCTCTCGGGTCGGTGGATAAAGCTAGCTCTCATGGTCGAATCGTTCCTAACGAACGAGACCTCGAAGTCAAATCAATTGGCCAGTTTACGCGACACTAACCCCACCTTCCGCACGAGATCATGAGAACCCTTACGAGCCTGTCTGAAAATTATGAGGGGTGCTGCGGCAAGGGATTTTGGCCGTGGCCAAGGCGGCGAGGTTCGAGCATCCCCGCAGCGGGCTGTGAGCACCGAGCCAACGAAGGCCACGGCCAAAAGACCTGCCGCCCGGAGGGTTTTCGCGCAAAGGGCCGTCTGGCTTCGTTGCTCCTCAGTCGAAGATCCACCAGGGATATTCTCCTTCGTTGCGCCTGATACGGCCCTTTGCGCGAAAACAGCACCCCTCAGAATTTTCAGACAGGCTCTAACACGCTCGCGCTCGTCGGCGCCTTGTCGATCTCGGTTGTCCAAACGCTCCCAATGTTCGTCCAGCCTCAGCCGGTGCCGATTGAACGATTGCTGGCGAGTGCCGAAGCTTTCCGAGCAGCCCATCCTACGTCCGCGGAAGCGCACTACACAGTGGCTCGGATTCATTATCTCGCTTTCGCCCAAGGCAGCCGGCAGATCCCGGCTTTCTCGATCCTCCCACTCGTGGTGGAGGCGTTAAGCTTGATGCAGAGGGGAAGCCAAGAATCGCGGAGAATTGGCTTTTGCTCGGCCGTTTTTTCACCGGCTCGCTCGAACAGAAGGCCCATCGGTTAACCGAACAGGAACTAGGCGGAAATCTCTCTGGTTATGGTCCTGGTTACCGGGAGGTTCAGGCCAGGAACTTCATGATGCTCCAATTCGCCGAACAAGCTCGCTCGCCGCAACAGCGTTGGACTGCGCCCGACGCTTTGTCCGACGAAGAAATGGTCCGGCACGTCTTCGAAGCCCTCTCGGGTTTCTGGCGGGCGATTCAGCTCGAACAGGCGCCCGGCGCCAAGCCAGCCCCGCAACCTCCGCCTGGCCCCGGAGGCGGCGCCATCGCTGCGCCGCGTGAGGGGTTGTACCAGCTCGGTTTGGCCAGTTTGTTGGAGCAATTTGCCGATTGGAAATCGTTGAAACCGCCGGAGGTCCGTTTCGAAGTAAACCCGACTCCCCCTGGAACGGCGAAAGAAGGCAACGCATTTCCGCCGACTGTCTCGGTGAAGCAATTGCATCTGGTCGATCACCGGGAAGCCCGCGATGCCTACTTGATTGCGTTTCGCTCAGGGTTCCGCGCCGACCGCCTTTTGGCGCGCAAACCGATCTCCGGACTGGGAAGCCTTGTCAGCGTAGAGGCCGGACACGGTTTCCTGCGGCTTGCAACCAAGGACCCGGAAGCTTCGACTGCTGGCACGGAGATTTCCAAGGCGGTTGCGGAAGTCAAAGCCGGCCTGGCGGAAGTGGCAAGGCTTCCCTTCGGGGCAATCACACCGATCATTTTCCCGCTCGTTCCGACCGCAAGCATCGACACACTCCTCGCGCCCGACGCCGTGGTCGATTTTGACTTGCGCGGCTACGGCCCGGCGGAGCGCTGGCCGTGGGTGAAGCCGCACACCGCGATCCTGGTTTGGGATCCGCTCCGCACCGCGGGGATCACTTCCGCCCACCAATTATTCGGCAGCTACACCTTCGAGATCTTTCAGGAGAACGGCTACGAAGCTCTCGCTGCTTTGGATGATAACCGCGACGGCGTCCTTCGCGGCGAAGAACTCGCCGGCATCCGCGCCTGGCTGGACTCCAACGGCGATGGCCGCTCCAACCCTTCCGAAGTGCGCGACCTCAGCGAGTTGGGCATCGCAGCGATTGAGGTGCGGGCAACGACTTCGGAGGGACCTCACCCAATGAACCCACGCGGGATTCATCTCAAGAACGGGGGGACATTGCCAACATGGGATTGGATGGCGGAGCCGCTCCCATCCCCGCCCCACAGAAATCGAGAACCGCAGCCGCGCCCGAGCAAGGTCATTCTGTTATACCATCAATTCTTTGAAGCGTTTCTATGGCTTGACGGTGAAACGAAGCTGTTGCGCCAGAGTCCTCTGCCGGCCGTCGAAGCTGAGGAACTCCCGGGCTTGCAGTTTCCAGGCTGTGGCGACGTGCAGGATGTCGAGAGTGCGACAGCCGATGCCGCCGCTGTGACGAGCCGCCCATTGAGCGGCCGTGCGGAATACCGGCGCCCAGTTCACCGGCTGAGGAAAAAGCCGGCGCGACCGGATGTCTTGGGTGATGTTACTCCACGCCGCATACGCTTGAGCAGGCGTTAGGATTTGGCGAAAAACACCCAGCGCCAGCGCGTTCCTCAATTCCAGGCGATGCAGGCCGGTGAAAATCAGGGGGTCGGTCGTCGCGTGAAGAAGCGTTTGAGCGCGGACACTATTGGCATCGCTCACGTAATACGAAACCAGCAGACTGGTGTCCGCGTAAAGGATCATGCGTCCTTAGTGGTCCGTTTCGTAAATACGCTCACGTTCGTTGCGCCCAATTTGGCCTGGGGCAAGGCGCGACGAGCGAGCATCCCCCGCCAGTGGGGCTGTGACCGAGGAGCAACGCAGCCCCAGGCAAAATTC
>VHCZ01000342.1 GCA_016871535.1 Verrucomicrobiota bacterium | reverse complement strand
CCAGCGTCAGCGGCAGATAAAGCGGGACGAGCAGCGCGGAGTGTCCCATCTTGCGCAGCGCGGCTACCAGGGCATTGTCGCGGAAGCAATTTCCGCAGAACATTTTTCCCGCGCCCGGCGTGATCTGAAGGAGGTTCATGGCATCGGAGGCAACGTTCGAGTTGTCATGGCCGTTAGTTTACGGTTCGCTAGCGGGACTCAATCGGAGCATGATGGGTGGCTGGTGCGGTTTGCTGCGCACTTTAGGCCACCGCTTCCTTGCGGCTTCGTTTCGACTTCGCAGCTCGATCGTTTGTTCCACGCATTCTCGATCAAGGTTCGATTGATTTCGATAATTTCGATTATCTCGTGCAATTCAGCTCTCGGAAGCTCTCATTCCACTCCACCTGGACCGGATTCAACCATACTTTCGCTTCGCGGCCGGCCTTGGTCACATGCACATGGATTGGCTCACCCAAATCATAGTTGTAAAAGCTGAATCGATAGCCCCTCTCCCGCAACACCGTCGGCATGATGTAAGACTACGCGAGTTATGAACTCGTCGCAAGCCGCTCGAATCGTCGCCGACTGCATCCACAAGTCCAATCGCGGTCAAGTGGCACGAATCTGCAGCCCGCATCATGCCGGCAACAATAGATCGCGAGCCGCGCTGACCAACGGCTGTCCCACCGGGAGCGCTTCGGGAACTTCGGCAAACTCAGAAATCGCGTTGAACAATCGCGAGAAATCCTTGTTCACGTCGCCGCTCAGGCAATCCGTCACATCGCCGACCAGATCCGGATACTTGTCGGTCAGTGCGCGGAAACTGAACTTGGGGTTGTAAAAGGCATAAACCAATCGGCGCATGTTTTCGACGCCTTCCCGCAGGGTATTCGCGTAATCCAGGAACCGTTCCGGGGAGAAATCATTCGCCAGAATCGCTTCGTGGACGGCGTCACCGGCCAGGACCCCGCTCTTCAGCGCGAACATCAGTCCTGACGAAAACACGGGATCCAGAAACGCGAAGGCGTCGCCCACGAGCAGCAATCCTTCGGAGCCGCAGTGCCGCGAGTGAAACGAGAATTCACTGGTCAGATAGTACGGCCCGACCTGTTGGCCGATGGAGAGGCGGTCTTTGATCCAGAGGTTTTCCTCCACCTCGCGATGGAAAATGGCTTCGGGCGATTTCACGCCGCCGCGCGTCAGATACTTGCCTTCGGCCACAACCCCAACGCTCACCATGTCGTTGTGCTGCGGGATGTGCCAGAACCAGCCTTTCTCCGGCACGAACGCCACGGTGGTCTGTCCCTCGTCGATCCCGGGCTCGCGTTTGGAGCCTTTGTAGTAAGTCCAGACCGCGACCTTGTTCAGGTACGGGTCCCGCATCCGCCAGCCGTTGCGCACGGCGGAAAACGATTCTTTGCCCGTGCAATCCAGTGTGATGGGCGCGCGGTATTCGTGCGTCTGGCCGGTCTTGTCCACGGCGCGCACACCGACGACGCGCTCCCCTTCGCGAAGCAACTCCTTGACCGTGATTTCTTCCTGCACGCTCGCGCCTTTTTCGCGGGCGTTGTCGAGGAGCATTTGGTCGAACTCCGACCTCAGCACTTGCCAGGTCTGGGCCACGGTATCCCGGTCGTAGCGGGTGAAGAAATAAAAAGGCTGGCTGGCCTTGCCGTTGGGCTGGACAAACACCACGCTGTATTTCTTTTGATTGGCCGAGCGTTTCATCCGGGGAATCAATCCCAGACGATTGAGCGGGTGATAGGTGAAGGGGATGAGCGATTCGCCGATGTGATACCGGGGAAATTTTTCGCGTTCGAGAACCAGGACGCGGTGGCCTTTTTCAGCGAGGACTGCGGACGCGGCTGAGCCCGCAGGTCCGCCTCCGATGATGACCGCGGAATAACTTTCTTGGTGTGGCATAAATCTATTGCGGAATGACGGGCGGAAGAATTTCGACGATCTCGGCAATGGGATGTTGAGCCGGATCCAGCAGCGTGTTGCGGCGGCCGAACAGGGTCTGTGCGCCCTGCAAGCGGAGCGCCCGGTTGATGAAGTCATCCGATTTCACGCGCAAAAACGCTTTGGGACGGCTGGCGTGGTTGATCTTGTGTTCCGCGAGGATGTGTCCCAGAGGAAGCCGCTCTTCGAGGATCTCGCGCCGCGCCGCATTGGGAAACGCGCCCAGATTGATCTTGATCGCGCCAAACTCCACGGGTTGCTCCGTCCCGTCGAGCAGGAGGACAACTTCGCGAAAGTAGAAATCCCCCCGCTGCTCGCGGCTCAACAATTCCAGATGAATGCTCCGTCGGAAGAATTTCTCCAGCGTGGGCGTCATGTCTTGATCGTGCACGAGCAAGGACCGCTGCGGTTCCGGAACTCGGGTTCCGGGGATCGCAGTGATCGCGGGCAGGGGCCGACTGTCGCGGGCGTAGAATTCATCGAGCGGATAGATGAGCGGACTGACCGCCGGGCGTTTCGCGCTGCGGGCTTCAATGGAGGTTGATGCAGGCATGCGGAAATCTCAAATGTGAGCCTTGAAATTTGAAATCGACTCAGAGCCTGTCCGAAAATTCCGAGGGGTGCTGTTTTCGAGCCCAAGGCCGGATGGCGAGGCGCGACGAGGGAGAATACCCTTCCTGGGTCTTCGACCGAGGAGCAACGAAGCCAGACGGCCTGGGGCTCGAAAACCCTCCGGGCGGCAGGTCTTTTGGCCGCAGCGCCCCTCGCAATTTTCGGACAGGCTCTCAGGCATAGCGCGCGTTCCGGTGCTGAGGCAGGAAGAATTCATGGAGCAGCCGGTCCACCTGCAGCAGGCCTTCGCGGTTGAGCGCGACGCGGTCGCCGTCCACTTTCAGAAAGCCCCAATCCTCCAGCATGCGGAGCGGTGTCGCGAAGCGCTGGCGGACATCTGCGCCGAACTTGTTTTGGAAGTAGGCGGCGCTGACCTGGCCAAGCTTCAGTTGCAGGACAAATTCCCGAATCAACCGTTCGTCCGCCGCCGGAGTGAGGGCGCGATGGATCGGCAACGCGCCGTTCGCGAGCGCCTGCAGATACGGCTCGAAATCGTGCTGGTTCTGATAATGCGTCCCGCCGATGTGCCCGAAGGAAGCCACGCCCAGGCCAATCAAATCCGCTCCGGCCCAGAGGCGATCCCGGTAATTGAACCGGGTTTTCTCTTTGTTCTTCACGGCCGTGTAAGCGCTCCCAACCGTGTAACCCACCTTCTCCAGCTCGGAGAATGCGTAAGCGACCCAGCTCCGTTTCGTCTCCCAATCCGCCACGGGGGCGACGAGCTTTCCCTCCGCCTTCATCTGTTTGAAGATGGTCGTGTTGTAGGGAACCTCCATCTGGTAAATCGTCACGCTGTCAGGCTGAAGCTCGATGGTCTTCCGGACGCAGTCCTGCCAGTTCGCTTCCGTTTCCTCCACCATGCCCGCGATCAAGTCGATGTTGATCTGGGGAAAATCCAGTTCGCGCGCATACGCGTAAGCGCGCGCGATCTCTTTGCTGCGATGGGCCCGGCCGTTGATTTCCAAAATGGGGTCGCTGAAGTTCTCCACGCCCAGGCTCAGGCGCGTCACGCCCATCTCGCGAATGGCCTTCAGTTTGTGATCGGTCAATGTGCCCGGCTCGCACTCGAACGTGACTTCGTCGGCCGCCTCCCACGACAACAACGCCTTCATTTCGCCAGTCAAATGCTGGAGTTGCTGGACGGACAAATACGATGGTGTGCCGCCGCCGAAATAAACGAAGCTCGGTTTGCGTCCGCCGATGAAGGGCTTCCCGGCGTAGAGCCTGAGCTCCGCGAGCGCGGATTCGATGTAGGCCTTGATCGCGGCTGAATCCTTGTCCGTGTAAACTTTGAAGTAACAGAAGTGGCAGCGCTTCCGGCAAAAAGGAATGTGGAGATAGACGCCGAGTTGCGTCCCATGCTTGTGTGGACGCTCCAGCGCTGCGTGAGCTTCGGAAACGAACTCCGGCTTCCAGAACGAGAACGGCGGGTAGTTCGAAACGAAATAGTTGCCGGCGGTGGTCTCTTTCTTGGCCGGTTGCGGAGGCAGACTGCCGGGCTCGATTGAGATCGCCGCACTCATTTCGAAGCCTCCTTCGTTCCTTTGGCCGGGGTTTTCGCCCCGAACGCATAGACGTTTCCGTCATCAGCTCCGATCACAATCTTGCCTTCGACAACGGCTGGAGAGCTTCCAATCGGCTGGCCGACTTCGTAGGACCAGAGTTCTTTGCCCGCCGCCAGGGAAACGACGTAAAGCCGCCCGTCGTCCGATCCAACCACGACTCTATCGCCGCAGACCACCGGGGAGCTATCGACTTTGCCGCGCGTGGTGAAAGTCCAGACCGGTTTGCCATCGCTGCGTTGAACGCAATGCAGGCGCTTGTCGCGTCCGCCAAACACCACGCGGTCGTTCGCCACGGCCGGGGAGGAAAAGAACGGGAATGGACGGTCCTTGTAACGCCAGACGATGTTCCCCTGGGACGTGTCGATGCAGAGGAACTCATTCTCGTATTGGCCTATGTAAACCCGATCTCCGACCACGGCGCCTGATCCCGCGATGTAAGCGCCCGCCTCGACCTCTTTGATCTTCTGCCCATCCTGCAAACGGATCACGTGCAGCAGAGCGTCGCAACCGCCAAACATCGTCTTGCCGCCGCCGACCGCGGGTGACCCGTTGATGTAATTGCCGGTCTCGTAAGTCCACACGGCCTTCCCTGTCGCCGCATCGACGCAGTGAAGTTTGTAATCATAGCTGCCGGCCAGGATCCACGGCGTGCCGCTCTTGTCGTCTTTGATCCAATTCGGAGCGCCAAGAATTTTTTCGCCTGTCTGATACTTCCAAACCTCCGTGCCACGCGCGGCGTCAATGGCGTAAAGATAGGTGTCCGACGATCCCACGAAAACTTTTCCCTCCAGAAAGAGCGGAGAGGATTCAATGGGGCCGCCGGTCTTGAAGGCCCACAGCTTTTGACCGTTGGCCAGATCGAGCGCATAGACATGCCCGTCTTCGGAGCCGGCGAACACACGGCCCTGGGCAATGGCGGCCGAGGATTTCACCGGGCCCCCGGTCTTGAAGGTCCACAACAAGGCCGGCGACTCCGGCAAGCGCCCCGAAGCGACGCCCACCAATCCGGGGCTTCCCCGGAACATGGGCCAGGCATCTTTGGTGGGTAGAGAACCCGCCGCGCCGCCGGGCGAGCTGGCGCGGACCGGCGACGCGGCGAGCATCAAAGCTGCGGCGCCAACGGCCAGGCCACAGAGCAAGCGTGTGCAGAACTGGATCATCAGATATTGGTGCAACTCGGGAAGGTAACTCCACAAAGTCACGGGCATTCTGGCGCCAAAACTATTGAACAGTCGGAACGGTTTTGCAATCACATAATACCTATACGTATTAATTTTCGCCATTGAGTCAAGAATCTGAGAATCTAGCGAAAGATAGGGGTAGGGATGACACACGAGCGTCACCCCTCCCTCCGAACCGGACGGGCGGATTTCCCGCATCCGGCTCTCCGGTTGATGGGGTCTCGACGAGAGAGAGCGCACCTTTCGTGCGGTCTCCAAGGCCGCCTTCCGTTCAACAGTCTCAACCAAGTCATCGCTTGGCTGACTCCCCTGCGGCACAGCCC
>VHCZ01000341.1 GCA_016871535.1 Verrucomicrobiota bacterium | reverse complement strand
TTTTTCGCCAGACTTCGTTGCTTGCTCCTTACAGATCCACTTCGGGATATGCTCGTCGCTCGCGCCTCGTCTGGCCGAAAAATCCCTTGCCGCGAACGTGAGCGTATTTATGAAATGGACCACTTAGCTGCTGCCGCCTCTTCACCTGCCTCAGGCGGCCCTTTCTGGATGTAGGCAATCAGATCGGCGAGGTCCTGCGGTTTCAAGTTCGCTTCCAAACCCTCCGGCATGAGCGACAGCTTCGACGCGCGGATTTCCTGAAGCTCCGAGCGCATCACCGTGTCCCGCGCACCGCCCGCATTGAGCAGCACCAGGCTCAAGGGCGTCTCTTCCGCAATGAGACCGGACAACGAACGGCCGTCGCGCAGTTCGACCGCGTAGCTTGTGTAACGACCCTCAACCGCGGCGTTCGGATCGAGGATGGCCGTGAGCAAGAATCGTCCGCTCTTGTCGGTGAGCCCCAGCAGATTCGGCCCGACTGACGAGCCTTCGTCGTGGAAGCGATGGCAATTGGCGCAGAGGGCCTGAAACAATTTGCGGCCACGGGCCGGGTCACCCGACAAATTCAGCGACGCCTCGAATTGCTGGATCGCTTCGGCTCGGCTTTGATTCGAGCTTCCGGCCAAAGCTCCAATCGCCTGCAATCGATCCTGAAACCGGGGATCGCTTCTCATCAATCGCTGGCGCTGTTCCGCCGAGAGTTCGCTCCAGACGATCCGGCCGCTTTCGATTCCATTCTCCAGCGATGCCGTCCACTCCTTGCGCCGGGAAAGTCTTTCAATCAGCGCGCTCCGCAGCGAGGGCGGATAGCGCGTCCAGTCCGCGAGCAAATCGTCGCCCAGGCCGGGGTCGCGGCTGCGTTCCAGCGCATCCAGGACCGCCTTCGTCAACGACGAACTCACCGACCCGACGAGCAGGTTTTTCAGAATGGCGCGTTCCTCCTTCTCTCGGCCCGCGTCGCGGCCCAACAAATTCAACGCCGCTTCGCGCGTGATGTCTTTGGCAGAACTATCCGCCGCGAGGTCACGAGCGCGATCGAGCATCGGGCTCAGCCGCGTCGCCTCGGGCGCGGATGCCAGTTTGATCCCTTTTCGCTCCAGCCCGTCGAGCAACCGGGAAGTCACAATGAACGGCCAGGCTTCCGCGGCAGGTACGAGCATTGGAGCAAGGCTGGTCAGCACTTCCTGCCAGGCCAGCTTTTCATCCGATGCCAACGCCGTGGCCACGAGGTCGCCGATAAATTCGGCGGGAAGCCGTTTCAAAATCGAAGTGGCGGCCAAATTCCGGATGATGGCGAGCGCGTGCGGACCGGCCGAACTCAAAACGGCGGCGCGAAGCCACGGGTCGCTTCCCTCGCGGCTCAGCAAGGCGCCCAAGGCCGCGGCCGCTCTGGCGTCGCTCCATTGACCCAGGCTCAGGGCGAGTTGGTAGCGCACCCGGAGGCTCGGATCGCCCGCCAGTTTCAGCCACGCGTCTGCGATGGCAGAGTTCGTGAGAAAATTTTCGCTGATTCGGATCGCGTGCGCTCGCACTTCAGGATTTGCGTCCCGCAATGCGGCCAACAACACTTCCGCATCCACGCTGCGCAGTCCGTCCAGAACAGCCAGCGCTTGCACGCGCGAAGCGGGCCGGGCGCTCGTTCGGGCGATAGTCCGGACCACGCTCGCCACGCTCGGATCGTTGCGGCGAAGCAATTCCTGGTGAACCCGGTCGCGCTCGGTCCCGTTTAAATGATCGAGCGACTGAGCCAGGTCTTGCAGCGACAGCATGGTCAGGTCGCGGATTGCCGGCGGCGTTTTGGCGCGCGGATAAACTCGGTAAATGCGACCGAAGTCAGCCCCCGCGCGCAGATCAAGTTCCTTCATCCGTTCCGGCGTGATCCAGCGCGGATGTTCGACGACGAAGCGGTACATGTCCACGATCCACAGCGCGCCGTCCGGTCCCGTGCGAACCTGGACCGGGCGAAACCAGTTGTCGGACAAAGCGAGGAATTCGCTCTGCGCTTCGTCCGCCGCTCGGAGTGCCTTGAACGTCGCGCCTTCCTCGGACAACTTCAGCCGATGAATGAGGTTGTGGACCGGTTCGCAGACGAAGACATCGTCGGAGAATTCCGCGCCCAGAAATTCGTCGCGATAGACGCCGACGCCGCGGACGGGACGCGGTTGGCGTGGTGCGGATCGTTGAAGCGCCGGAGCGTTCGGCTGACCGGGAACAGTTGATTGGGATCCGGACCGGCAGCTACGGACACCCGCAAGCTCGGCCCGGCGACGTGCGGGTTGCGGCGGGCATAATGATCGGGCAGCGGAAAATGCCAGAGCAACGTGCTGTTGTCGCAACCGAACCAATTACCCCAATCGTCGCGCACGCGTCCTTGCTGGCTCAAGCCAGCGGCGGTCTCAAACGCGCCGGTCTCCGGGTTCATCCGAAAATCGCGCCCACGGATGTTGACCATCTCTGCCAGGACCGGCCCCCTCTCCCGTCCTGCGGACACCCTCTTCCCTTCCGTGGGGGAGAGGGACGAGGTGAGGGGGCGCGTTCGAGGTTCGAAGCGCGTCGCTCCTGAGATTTCGCTCGCGCCGCCCAACCGTCCCACGCCGCGAATCACGCCTCCGATCAATCCATTCGCGCCGTAAATCCAGTTATCCAGACCGAGGCTCAGTCCGTTGACGCGGGCTTGATAATTCTCCGGGGCGAACCCAGTGAAAAGCTTCTGCACGATGTCCGCCTGGCCGTCACCGTTCGTGTCTTCTGCGTAAAGAATGTCCGGGGCGGCGCAAATGAGCGCGCCGCGTTTCCACGCCATCACGCCGGTCGGGAACGGGACGCCGTCGAGCAGCACCGTGGCTTTGTCGTACTTTCCGTCGCCGTCGATATCTTCCAGGAACTTCACCCGCCCGCCCGGTTTCCAATTTCCGTCCAGGCCCAGGGGAAAATCGCGCATCTCGACCACCCATAATTTGCCATCCGGTCCGAAGTCGATCGCGACCGGACTGGCCACGAGCGGTTCCGCCGCGGCCAATTCCACCTTCAAGCCGGCCTTGGTTTCAATGGTGGCCAGCGATTCCTCCGGCGATTTCGCCGGCGGGAACTCGGCTTTCTTTGCGTTGGCAACGAAATCTTTGGGCAACAGTTCGCGGACGGCCTGATCAATCAAATCCTCCGTTTCAGGAGCCAGCCGCGCAGGCCGGTCGTAATACCAAAGGGAATCCTCCGCTTCGTAACCTCCTTCGCGCAGGATGCGCCTGGACGGAATGTAACACGGGTCGTCGTTCGCGTAGGCGTTAATCCAGAGCCGCGTCGAATCGAACGCGCTCTTCAACCGAATGGAGTAATCGACGACCACTTCCCCCGCCAGAAACACGATCGCCAGTTGATCGCCGAACGTCCAGGTCTGCACGATATACGGCAGCCTTGTGGGCAGCGTTTCGCCGCGATCCAGTCGGGCGAGATTAACCTTAGCGTGGTAACCGACAATGCCGGGTTTCTTCGCGCGCTCCTCCCATTGCTCGCGCGTGAAGTGCGGTTGGAATGGCAACTCGAATCGTTTGATGCGGCAAGTCGGCGCGTGGCGAATCGGGGTGAGTGGACTGGAGGCAAGCCGTTTCACTTCGCGCGCGATTTCCTCGCCGTGTTGCACGGCGTTTTCGAGTTTGCCGCGCGGTTGCGGGTTCGCATCGGCGCCGCAGCCAATCGCGATCAACGCCACGGCGCCCGGATGATCGCGCTCGATGTATTCCTGCGCGAGACCGGCCCAGTCCCCGTGCACCTGGTTGAACTCGCCCTGGAGCGTCGTGCAATGGCACGCGTAGTTCGCGAAAATCGCGCGGACGTTTCCACCGGTATCCGTCACGCGAAGAATCGGCAAGGCATGATCGACTGGCCCTCCTTTGGTCCGGCGATTCTGCGCGAAAGCGGCTTTGCCCTGGCCCCAGGCCAGGTGACTGGGCTGGCGATTCGCCAGCGCGGCCAGCGCGACCTGCTCGATCGAATCGGTCAGTTCGCGCGTGTAGCGGTCGATCGTGGCTTGGTGCTCTTTGGGAATGTCCTGGCTGAACAAATTGGGCGCGACGCCGGTCAGGCACGGCGCGGTGTGCGAGTGCGTCGCGCAAACGGCAAAGCGCTCGCGGGCGACACCGGCTTTCTTCGTCAGGCGTTCCGCCACTTCGTCGGTGATGCTAGCCGATACGCCGCAGTTCTCGACCGTCACCACGACCGAAGCGCCCTGGGCATCGCTGCCGATGGCGAGAGCTTTCGCCCAGATCTTTTGCGCGGCGCCTTCTGATTCGGTTCGCCGATTTCCGTAGCCACTGAGGCGGATGGGGTAACTCGGCGTGATGTCCGCCTTGGCGGCTCCGGCTTGAATTGCGACCTGCTCCGCGCCTTTTGCTGGAAGGCAGAGCGCGAGCAGACAAAAGAACGCGAGGCTGACCTGGGTGATGCGCGCAGGCGCTTTGGAGTGCGGGGAAGAGCGAAGCGATTCACCGCTTTGGGTTCGGCTGTTTCGATGATCCCAAATCAACCAGAATGGCCTGGCCCCAGATCCAAAGCGGCGACTCCGCAGACTCCGTCCCCGCAGTCCAAAACCGGGCGGCGTAGCGCAGACATTCCTGTCTTCGGGTTGACGGGACTTTCCAGTCCCGTCCGCCGGGCGACTGGAAAGTCGCCCAAACCAGCAGGCTGGAAAGCCTGCTCTACAACCGGGTTCATAGGAAGGTTTCATCTCGCAACTACACCGTCGTGAACTGATCCTCGCGATTCTTGAACAGCAGATTGAACGTCGTCATCGAGCCGTAGCACCGCGTGACGTACTGCTGCATCTCGACTTTTTCGGCGTCGCTGAGTTGCGGGTGGGCGTTGATCTTCTGTTCGAGCACACGGAGGTTGTTTCGCATCATGACAATCTTGTGGAAGAACACGTCCAGCGGCACTTCCTTCGTCTGCAGCGTCGGGTCCGACGGGTGCAACACCACTTTCCCTTTCTGCCAGCGCGCGCCGAGCTGTTCCATGACCGCGTCCGGTTTTTCAAAACCGAGTCCGGAAAGCGCGGCCTGGACCGTTTGATCGATCAATTGCTTGAGCGGAACTTCCAGGCCGGAAAGATGGGCCTGGGCTTCGGCCGGCTCGGTCCCGCTCATGTCGGGGTCGATCGTCCGCAGCCCTTCGTCGAATTGAACATCCGCCGTGTGCTCCAATATTTTTTTGACTGTCCCGACCCCATATTTCGGATGCCGGACCCGCATGCTGACGTGCAACGATTCGATCTTCATAGGAACTGGCCGAGGTTAATCGCGCGCCGCCGAGTGGCAATCAAAAGGTGAGGGTGGCCGAGGAGTCAGAGACAGCGCAGGCCGACGGGTGCAAAACCTGCGTTGCCGCGGCGCTGACTTGGGCCATAAAACCTTCGTGCAATATCGAATTCGCCTGATTCAATCCGAAGAAGGCTGGTCCGTCAGTTGCCCGTCGCTGTCTGGCTGCCATTCCTAAGAGCGTGTCCGAAAATTCCGCGGGGTCCTGTTTTCGCGCCAAAGGCCGGATGGCGAGGCGCAACGAAGGAGAATATCCTCCCTGGATCTTCGACTGAGGAGCAACGAAGCCAGGCGGCCTTTGGCGCGAAAACCCTCCGGGCGGCGG
>VHCZ01000340.1 GCA_016871535.1 Verrucomicrobiota bacterium | reverse complement strand
AGGCAGCCGACCGCACTCGCGCTCGAACTGAGGCCGCAGGGCAGGAGTTGAGGTGCGCCCCGCGCGGGCAGCCACGGACATAGCTTCGGAGCGAACGCCGAAGTGTTATGAAGAGATTTTTTGCAAAGTCACCTGGCCGTGAGCGGAAGGCGTGTGCCTGTCCACCAGCAAAACCGGCAGAGGAGTTCCTTTGCGCAACCGTACACCACTAAACGAAAAGAAGGGAAATTGTCTTATGATTATCAGTCCAAACCAACCCGCGTTGGATTCACCCCAACCGCAGAGTCGGTCCCGCTCATCACTGACCAAGTCGCTGGCCCGGCTGGCCTCCGGCCCGCGGCAGGTGCTGCCGGTCGATGAGGAAGCCAGTCTGGCCCGATCCCTCAAATTTGCCGCGCGCATCGCCCAGAACGTGGCGGCGAGCGCGAGTGTCGAGAATGCCGTTCACTTCAGCCAGGCGCAGGAAGGCCTGCTCGAGAAGGTTCGGCAAGCCCTCGACCGGATGAGCGAGTTGTCCGAGCTGGCCCAGAACACCCGGTCGGATTTGCCCCGTTACGAAGGCGAATTCACCCAGTTGCAGGCTTACATCAGCGACATCACCGGCAAGCAATTCAATGGCATCCGGCTCTTTGGCAGCACGCCTCCGGTGCTGGCGAGTGAGGGCGAGGCCGCCGCGCCGGCCTTGAAAGAAATCAACCTGGCCGGTCCCACCACAACCGGCGTGCTCAATGCCTACAGCGGCATTTCCATTTCAAGTTCGGTGGCGGCCAAGTGCGCCCTGGACCAGTGCAAGATCGCCATCCAGGCGCTGGCCCACCTGAGGTCGCACGTCAACATCAACCTGCAGCGCCTGATCCTCACCCGCGAGCAATTGAGCATTCACAATGAAAACCTGTCCGCGGCAGGCCGCCGAATCGCGAATCCCAATGCGGCGCCGGGCGGCGCGGACTTCGCGCTCCTGAACATCCTGGTGCAATCCGGAGCCGCGATGCTCGCCGGAGTTCCGCAGCGTTCGCTGCGCCTTGCCGACGTCGGCGAGCCGGCCACAAGCCAGCGGAGTTCATGACATGATTTTCACGGAGTCAGCGGGTTGGGCTGCGGTCGCGCACCTTTGCGGTGCCGCGCGAGTCGCGCCGAGACGCCGTGATCTGACAGATTTGGCGCGGACGGCAGGGATGAGCGGGATGCGTGTCTGGCAAACCGTTCAAGGATGCCGGCCAGCCTTGGGCCGCGATGAGCCGAGTGATCGCACAGGACATGGAAAACGCCTGAACCAGTTTTCCCGACGGCAACGGATGCCGCGAGACCAATCAGACAAAAGGATTTGTCGTATGAGTCCATAGCATGTTTGTCCATCGAGTGGCGGGGCAGAAACCTGCCCGCTCAATTCCAGAGACGTGTTGGAACGGCCCTGAAGCCCGGATCTGAGCCGGAGTGCCGGGTCGCGCCTGCCCGCGTTCGTGGCGGACAAGAATGTCCGTGCTGACGCCGGGGCGTGCGACTGCACCGGCTAAAGATCAAGGCCTCGGCCGGTGGAGTTGGCGTGTGCCCACAGGGCGTGGGCCCGAGTGACGCCACGGACATAGCTTCGGAGCGAACACCGAAGCGGTTGTATGAACGAAATTTTTTCGGAGTCGTGCGGTCGTGCACGGAAAAGGGCTGGGCAAGATCCATGCCCTGAAGGCCCGCGATTCCCGGGCAAGACAGATTGGGTCGGAGCGACGCAGAAGAACTGCGCCCTGTGCGGGGCGTTGTTCGCGCCGCCAACCGGCCTGAAGTGGCGGTGGTCTCAGCCATCGCGCAGGAGAATGGAAAACGCCTGAACAAAATTTTTCCCGGCAGGGATGCCGCGCAGAAACAAAAAACAAAACCTCAAACCTCAAAAACAAAGATCAGTTATGATGAGCCTCAATACCAATGTAGCGTCGCTGCAAGCAGCGCGTCTCTTAACTCAATCCAGCTCCGCGCTGACGAAATCGTTGGCCCGCTTGTCCTCCGGATCGAAGATCGTTTCGCCCGAAGACGATCCGGGCGGCCTCAGCCAGGGAGTGCGCCTGGGCGCCCAGATCAACCGCGTCAAAGCCGCCAACAGCATCGTGGGCAACGCCGTCTCCTTCAGCCAGACCCAGGACGGCTTCCTGGAAACGGTGCAAAAGAAACTCGACCGGATGAGCGAACTCACGGTTCTGGCGCAAGACGCCACCAAGACCAACGGGGATTTGTCCAATTACCAATCTGAGTTCACGGCGCTCCAGGCCTACATCAGTGACGTGACGAACAAGACCTACAACGGGATCACATTGTTCGCGTCTTCCGGCATCGCCGTCACGACAGACAGCGATGGCGTGACTTTCGCGCTCGGGTCCGCCGAGTTGGCGGGCGCCACTTCGACGGGCGTGATTAACGCTTACAGCGGAATTTCCATCTCGACTTCCACGGCTGCGTATTCGGCCCTGAACCAGATCAAGACGGCGATCCAGGCCCTGGCGAGCATGCGCGCCGTGGTCGGGGCGAACATCTCCCGGTTGAATCTCACCAGCGACCAGTTGGAGATCCTGAACGAGAACCTTGTGGCAGCCAAAGGCCGGATGATGGATACCGACGTCGCCATGGAAAGCACCGAGTTCGCGCGGTTGAACATCCTGGTGCAATCCGGAACCACCATGCTCGCGCAAGCCAACGCGCAACCGCAGTTGGCTCTGACGCTCCTGCGCTAAGCCCACAATCTTTTCATCCTAAAAGACAAGACAACAACAGTTAAAACAAAGACGACAGAAACTATGATCAACCTCAATACAAACGTAGCCTCCATGAGCGCGGCCCGGTTGCTGAGCCATTCCAACACTGCGCTGACCAAATCACTGGCTCGCCTATCCTCGGGGTCGAGAATCGTCTCGCCGGAAGACGATCCCGGTGGATTGGGTCAATCGCTCCGGCTTGTCAGCCAGATGAACCGCGTCAGCGCAGCCAACACCAATGTGAGCAACGCCGTCTCCTTCAGCCAGACGCAGGACGGCTTCCTGCAAACGGTGCAGGAAAAACTCGACCGGATGAGCGAACTCTCGGTTCTGGCGCAGGACGCCACCAAAACCAACGGCGATCTTTCCAATTACCAGGCCGAATTCACCTCGCTGCAAGCCTACATCAGCGACGTCACGAACAAGACCTATAATGGGATCACCTTGTTCGGCAGCAGTGGCGTCGCAGTGACGCTCAACGCGGACGCCGTGACCTTCGCGCTGGGAGCGGCGGATCTCGCGGGCGCCGCCTCCACCGGCGTGATCAACGCGTACAGCGGGATTTCCGTCTCTACGTCCACGGCGGCGTTCAGCGCGTTGAATCAGATCAAGACCGCCATTCAGGCCCTGGCCGGCATGCGCGCCACGGTCGGGGCGAACATCTCGCGGTTGAATCTCACCAGCGAGCAGTTGACGGTGCTGAAGGAGAATCTCGCCGCGGCCAACAGCCGGATCGCGGATACCGACATCGCCTCGGAGAGCGCGGAATTCGTGCGGCTGAACATTCTGGTCCAAGCCGGAACTACCATGCTGGCACAGGCGAACGCTCAGCCTGGCATAGCCTTAACGCTTCTGCGGTAAGACCAAGGGCGTCTCAAAAACTGGGATCGCCCGCACCACATAGGTCATCGGGCCTTCGTCACGTCCCGACGACCGGAATTTAACAGACGGCTCACGCGGTTTGAGGTTCCGCGGAGCAAGGTCGGTCCGAGTGCAAGGACGCACCGGACCGATCCTATTTCTTTCCTGGGAGCCGTATCCCCTTGATCTCTCACGAATTATCTGCCGGGTTACGCCGAAGAAGTCGGCGAATATCTGATGAACCACGCCGAGGACGATCTGATCGCGTTTTGCTTTGAGGTTTGGGCACAGTTCGAGAAGTGTGCTCAGATGCGCAAACGAATCCATATCGAGTGACCGAAGAACCCTTCAATCCGCCCGGCCAGGAGCCTGTCCATCTCCCCATTGATGGCGTCCTGGACTTGCACACTTTCCAGCCCAGGGAAATCAAAGAACTGGTGCCGGATTACCTCGCGGCCTGCCGGGAGCGCGGGATTCTCCGGGTGCGGATCATCCATGGCAAAGGAATCGGCAACTTGCGTCGCACGGTTCACGCAATCCTGGCCCGGCTGCCGGAAGTGGCGTCCTTCTCGCTGGCGAGCGAACCGTTCGGAAGTTGGGGCGCCACGATCGTGCATCTGCGCGGTCCGGCACAAGCAGGAGGAGACGGTGCGGCGAGGACGCGGGGAAAGTAATCAGTAGTCAGTAATCAGTGAATCAGTGTCATCTCATGGCCTCCGTTGCCTCCTGTTAAGTTGAGTTCTTATGATAACCAAGGATTAGCAGGGTCCGAACTTGCCAGTTTCCGCCGCTTTCAGATATGGTGCGGGCATGGCACAAGCCACCACGGCGGAACCCGCCAAGAAAAAGCGCGGCCTGCTTTCGTTGCTGCCGATCATTGCCCTGGTCGTGATTCTTCCGGTCGGAGGATGGTTCGGCTACGACTTCTACAGAAAGAAGAAGGCCGGCGCTGGCGAAAGCGCCGGGGCAGGCGCGGGGGCGCATGGCAAGCCGGAAGGGAAGCCGGCCGAAAAAGGCGAAGGCGGGCACGGGAAGGAAGCCAAACATACTTTGCGCATGCCGCCGCGATTGGCGTTGCCGATCGCGGATAGCCCGCTGGTGTACCTGGCGGGCGACCCCAGCAAGGACATCCCGCCCCGCATCGTGACCACAAACGCCTTCAAAGTGAACAGCATCAGACCGTACAAGATCACGATCATGTTCGCGGACCAGACCAAAAAGAAACACTTTGGCGTGATGCAGCTTTATCTGGCCGGACAAGATACCGAGGGGTTGATGCGCGTGATTAACGAAAAACAGGCCGTCCTTTACGAGAACATCACGAACCTGCTTTCGGCCAAGATGCACCGGGACGTGAGAAGACTTGGGTTCCGGAATCTCCTCCGGTCAGAGATCACGGTGCTGGTGAATCAAATTCTGGAGACGAATCTCGTTCAAGAAGTGATCATCCCGGAGTTCATCACCCAATGAACCTTTGACTAATTCGCCGGACCTGGTACAACGCTGCCCGTTACTGAACCAAAACCGTTTATCCAAATCATTCGCATGAAAAAAATCGCTGTTTGTTTGATGCTCGCCGCGTTCGCCATGGGGTCTTCCGTGCAAGCCGGAGACAAAGCTGCCAACGCCAAGGCCAATACCTCGAAAACCACTTGCTCCGCCACAGTGCAGGCGAGCTGCGGCGAAAAGACCGCGTGCTGCGCGAAGACGGTCGCCGCCAAAGTCCGTCACGCCAAACGCGGCGCGACCCTTCTGGCGCGGCTGTAATCCTCAACTCTCCAGAAATCCCCGGCCCGGCACATGGGCCGGGGATTTTTTTTCTTTTGTCTTCCCAGTCGGAGGCATGCCCAGAGTCCGTTTTGCCTCGTTTCCCTCCCGCCACATTCTAAAGCCCATTCACCGCGAACCAGGTCTCTTTGCTGGCGGTTGATAATCGCGGTGCCAGTAAAGCGATTCAGTGAGTAACTGCCAAACCTGACCTTGGGGGTGACAGCATTGTTTTCGATCGATGCAAACAGACGCGAGGCCTCAGCCGCAACATACTGGGAGCTTTGTGTCCAAGCCAGATGCACAGACCCTTAG
>VHCZ01000339.1 GCA_016871535.1 Verrucomicrobiota bacterium | reverse complement strand
AGAATCCAGAGGTAGGCCCAAACCGAGATGACGAGCCGCCATTGCGAATCGTGCCAGCGCGCGGTGTCCAGCATCAATTTGGCGATCAAGAGCAGGACGATCGACAGCCCGCGCACGGCCAGAAAATCGGGAACATAGATGCAAGTGGCCAAGCCCAGCGCGCCAAATCCAAGCAACATCCATTTCTTATAGCTCGCAAAATCAGAAATGGATTCCGCGTTCAAGTTCCACAGGAACCAGGCCGTGCCCAGGGCCATCAAGGCGTAGCCCCAGGCCATCGATCTGGGGAAACTCCGCGCCGCTTTGGCGGCTTCGGCGGGTTTGAGCAGCCCGTACAATTGCGGCAAAGAAACGAGGATTCCCAGTCCGACCGCTAGTGTGGAGAGCTTCATGGGTTATTCCGCGAGGTTTTGGAGTGCGCCAGTCCTCTGGCGCTTTTCGATCTGCCCGGCAGGCCTAAGAGCGTGTCCGAAAATTGCGCGGGGTCCTGCGGCGAGGGATTTTGGCTGTGGCCAAGGCGGCGAGGTCCGAGCATCCCCAACGCGGGCTGTAAGGACCGAGCCAACGCAGGCCACGGACAAAAGACCCGCCGCCCGGAGGGTTTTCGCGCCAAAGGCCGCCTGGCTTCGTTGCTCCTCAGTCGAAGATCCAGGGAGGATATTCTCCTTCGTCGCGCCTCGCCATCCGGCCTTTGGCGCGAAAACAGGACCTCGCGGAATTTTCGGACACGCTCTAAATGCGGCAGAGGACGGCCGCAGTCCAAGACGCTGGCGCGTGGAAGTTTGCCCCCAGCGGTTCGTACCGTCGCAGGCGTGGGGCGCGATCCAGCTATTCACGGTCCTCCGCTTCCAGTCCAACGATGGCCGGGTCTCCATACAGCGTGTGCGCGCTGGCGCGGCAAATTCTCAGGTCCATCAACTCGCCGCGATGCCGTTCCGATCCCTCGAACACCACGATCCGATTGCAGCGCGTCCGTCCCTCCAGGCGCGCCGGGTTCTTCCGGCTCGGCCCCTCGACCAGGATTTGCACCGTTTGGCCGACGAAGCGCTGGAGCTTTCTCGCCACAATTTCATTGACCGTCTTCAGCAATTCGGCGTGGCGCTCCTCGATTAACGATTGCGGAATTTGATCCGGCATCGAAGCCGCAGGCGTGTCTCGGCGCTGGGAATACTTGAAAACAAACGCCTGGTCGAACTGCGCCTCGCGCACCAACGAAAGCGTTTGCTCGAAATCCTCCTCCGTCTCGCCCGGAAAACCCACGATAATGTCCGTGCCGATTCCAATGTCAGGCTGCACGCGTCGCAGTTTCTCGATAATGCTCAGATACCGCGGGCGCGTATAGCCGCGGTGCATCAGTTTCAAGACGCGATCGCTCCCGCTCTGGACCGGCAGGTGCGCGCTTTCGCAAAGCTTGGGCAAGCGGCCATACGCCTCGACCAGATCGTCGCCGTAACCTTTCGGATGCGGCGAGGTAAATCGAATACGTTCCAGTCCGCCAATCGCGTGCACGGCCTCGATCAGTTGCACGAACGCGGACTCGCCATCCTTCGCGCCAATCTCGCGGCGGCCGTAACTGGTCACAATCTGGCCCAGCAACGTGATCTCTTTCACGCCCCGCGCGACCAACTCCTGGCATTCAGCGACGATGTCGGGAATGGCGCGGCTCCGCTCCGGGCCACGCGTGTAAGGAACGATGCAGAAGGTGCAGTATTGATTGCACCCTTGCATGATGCTGACAAAAGCGGTCACCTGCCGAGGGGCGTCGTTGGCCGGCGGATTTCCGTAGAGCAAATGTTCCTTGATCGCGGCTTCGCTGCCGGATTCTGCCTCCACGTCGCAGACCTTGTCCCGCCGGCCCGCGAGAATCTCGTCCAGGTAATCCGCGGTCCGATGGAATTTCTGCGTTCCGATTACGAGATCGACGTCCGGCAGTTTGTCGATCAGTTCCTGGCCGCGGCTTTGCGCCATGCAACCCATAAAGCCGAGCACCACATTGGGACGGTTACGCCGAACCTCTGCCGCCAGATTCTGCATTTTGGCGAGGGCTTTTTGCTCGGCGCCATCGCGCACGCTGCAAGTATTCAGAAGGACTACGTCAGCCACGGCTTCCGACGCCGCGAGGGTGTAGCCCTTGGCGACGAGTTGAGCCGCGACTGCTTCCGAGTCGCGCTCGTTCATCTGGCACCCGTAAGTTTTGATAAAAACGCTCGGCATTTTCCGAAAAGCGCGGTGAAATTACGGCAAGGGAGCGCGCTTGGGAAGGGGGAAGATGGCTCGGAATGTAACGCCCGCTTTGTCCAGCGAGCCTGTAGCGCAGAGTTGAATTCTGCCGAAACTGGAGGCAAAGCAGGGAAAACCACGTTGCCGGGCCAGTGTGTCCTTGCTACAACGTCGGCGCCATGCAACCGCCGTCCTCCGACAAGCCGGACATTCACAGCGAGGAGTTTCTCCACCGTCTCATGCGGCGCCAGCTCAGGCTGTCGATCGCGTCTGCGGCGGCATTTCTCGCGGCGCTGCTCGGCCTGCCGCTGGCCAACTATTTTTTTCCCGATCTGATGGCCACGCGGGTCTTCGGTTTCACGCTGACCTGGCTGATTCTCGGCGTGCTTTTCTTCCCGTTGGTGTGGGGGATTTCCTGGCTCTTCATCCGTCGGTCGATTGCCCTTGAGCAGGCCGAGATTCATGAGATATCAGCAGGTAACTTGGGGGAAAGGGCGAAAGGGGGAGAAGGAGAAAGGGAGAAAAGGAGTCTATGAAACCAACCAGCAAGATAACTCACCATTGGCAACTGGATGTTTACCGGCTTTCGGTCGAGGCGGCGATGCAGCTCTTCGAGCTGACAAAGAAGTTTCCAAAAGAGGAAATGTATTCGCTGACCGATCAGATTCGGCGTTCGTCACGCTCAGTTTCCGGGCATATTGCTGAAGGCTGGCGACGGCGCCGATACGAGGCCGCGTTCTGCGACAAACTAAATGGGGCGGAAGCCGAGGCTGCCGAAACACAGTCGTGGATCGAATACTCTGTCCGGTGCGCTTACATCACGCGAAAAGTAGGTCGTGAAATCCACCGGGAGTACGACCGCGTTACGGGTAAGCTGGTCACCATGCAAAACAACCCCGACCCGTGGATTCTGAGCAGACTCCACCGCCAGTCTTGATTCGCCCCCTTTCTCCCCTGCTCCCTTTCACCGCTGCGCCTGTATGACCATCGACCCCTACATCCTCACCTTCAGCGCTCTGACCGTCATCGCCACCATCTGGATGGGCTTTTGGTCGGCGAAGAAATCGAAGACCGCGCATGACTTCTTCGTTGCGGGCCGCAATGTCAGCGTGGGGTGGAACGCGTCGGCGATCTCCGGCGAATACCTCAGCGCCGCTTCGTTCATGGGCGTGGCGGGCATGGTGATGAGTTCGGGATACGACGCGCTCTGGTATCCGGTCTGTTACGCGTGCGGGTATTTGTTCTTGCTGCTGTTCATCGCCGGACCGCTCCGGCGCTTCGGGGCGTACACGATTCCGGATTTCGCGGAAGGCCGCTACGACTCGCCCGTGTTCCGCAAGATCGCGGTCGTGTTCGTCTTGTTCATCGGCTTCTTCTACACGATGCCACAGATGAAAGGCGCGGGCACGACGCTGGCCTACATTTTTCCCGGCTTGCCATATTGGGCGGGCGTCGTGCTGGTCGGCGCGGTGATCACCCTCAACGTGGCGCTCGGCGGGATGAAAGGGATCACGCTGGTCCAGGCGTTTCAATACTGGCTGAAGATGTTTGCGATCTCCGTGCCGGTCTTCGTGCTGATGGCGGTGTATGGGCATTATGGGAAACAAGTCGGAGCGAACACCGAACATCGAACGTCGAACCCCGAACGCCGAACGCCTCCGGGCACGAATGAGCTTCGGTCCGATGTTGAAAGTTCGATGTTGGAGGTTCAGCGTTCGCCGCTTCCTCCAAAAGCCCCCGCAGACCTGACCTGGCTGAGTCCCTTCGGTCCCTTGACCACCAAAGCCGCCAAAGCTGCAAAGCCGGATGTCAAGCACGACGGCAAGCTCGAACGCGAAGACGTTGATTTCGGCGGCACGCCCTGGCCGGCTCGAATCAAGCGCGTCTTCAACGTCGATGATCCCGTGTTTGCCATTGCCATTGGCGGCACGCGGACGGCGTGGGACCTGGTCAAGACTTACGCCGACTACAAGCTGCTCACCGAGCGCATCAATCTTCACGATCGCATCAGTTATCTCCGGAGCGAGAAGCTGAAGGAGATTCGATTGCGGTGCGCCATTCCGAAGAACGTGCCCTCGGTCATCGTGCCGCAAATGGAGAAAATCCTTGCCGATGGCGGAGTCACGGTGGTGCGCGAGGCGGGCAACGTCTTCAAGGCGTTCCCGACGAAAGACGCGGTCATCACGCCCGTGGACCCGAAGCCGCTGGCGCTGCTCTACACGTATTCGCTGATCATCGCGCTGGTGTGCGGCACGGCGGGCTTGCCGCACATCCTGGTGCGGTTTTACACGAACCCGGACGGCGTCGCCGCCAAACGCACTACCATGTGGGTCATGATTCTGATCGGGGTGTTTTATCTGTTCCCGCCCATTTTTGGAGTGATGGGGAGGAATCTTTTGCCGGAGCTTTACGCGGGGACGGGGGCGAAGGGGACGGATAAAGTCGTGCTGGAGCTGCCGCGCATCCTTAATTCCCACTCACCCGCTGACTCGCTCACTCGCTCAGAGGGCGGCGAGGTGAGTGGGAGAGTAGGTGAGCGGGTGCGGGTGAGCGGGACGAGAATTCCGTGGGGCTCGATCCTGTCCGGTATCACCTGCGCCGGGGCGTTCGCCGCGTTCATGAGCACGTTCAGCGGCTTGCTGGTGTCGATGACCGGCGCGCTGGCGCATGACGTCTATGGCCGGATGTTGCGCCCCAAATCCACGCCGGAACAACGGCTCCGGGCGTTCAAGATCGCCGCCGTTCTGATCGGGACGGCGGCCATCTTGCTGGGGACGCAAGTGGAGCCGCTGCAAATCAATTTCATGGTTGGCCAGGCTTTCGCCATTGCCGCCGCGAGTTATTTTCCGTTGCTCTTCATGAGCGCGTGGTGGCGGGGGATGACGATGAAGGGGGCGGCCGCGGGCATGTTGACGGGCGGACTGCTCGCCGTCGCCGCCATCTCGTTGACCAGCTTCAGCGATCTGAAATGGCTGGCGCTGGATGATTTCTGGGCGGCACATCCGCTCTTGCGGATTCTCTGCGAACAGCCGGCGATCTGGACCGTGCCGCTTGCCATCGCGCTCATGATCGTGGTCTCCAAACTCACGAAAAAGGAAATCCCGGCCGACATCCGGATGAAGATGCTCGTCCTGCACGCGCCGGAGAAGCTCGGCCTGAAGCAGGAGTACATCCAGGAGCATCAGGCGCATTAAGGTGTCGCTTCGAGGACCTGGCATGGACGGATTCCACTCCGTCCCAGACCAAACTTTTTCGAGCCATCGCCCCAAACAAATTCCAGGGACGCAAGAGCGAAGGTGAGGGGTCGGTTCATGGCAGGGATGATTCAAGAATCTCGCGAAAGATAGGGGTAGGGATGACACACGAGCGTCACCCCTCCCTCCGAACCGGACGGGCGGATTTCCCGCATCCGGCTCTCCGGTTGATGGGGTCTCGACGAGAGAGAGCGCACCTTTCGTGCGGTCTCCA
>VHCZ01000338.1 GCA_016871535.1 Verrucomicrobiota bacterium | reverse complement strand
TGGACGACTTGCGGGATGACCTGGCGCAGGGGGCCGAGGCGGGGTTGGGAGTCGTGCGACGCGACGGCCGGCTGGAACTGTTCGTGGACGGCCTGAAGACCGCCGAGTCCCCCGCGCCTTCCGGCAGCCCGCTTGAAGTCACCAACGGTCAGCCATTGCGCCTTGGCGCGGGGGAAACCGATTCCTTCTGTGGCCGGATTCAGGAAGTCCGCATGGTTTGTCGGGCGCTGGCGGGCGAAACGATTCACCGTTTGGCGGAGCCGAGGTGAGGCGGCGAGTTCACACTGCCGACTGCAACGCCAGGGGCCGTTCGTGCTAAACGGTGCTAAACCAGCGGTGATAGACAGTGTGTGGAACTGGCTGTCCGTGCCGTCCGAGGCGATGAGCAGCGCGTTGAACCAGCCCCTCGCCCATCGGATGGGAGAGGGATCGAGGGTGAGCGTGGTGACTGGCCGGAATCTCCGCCTTGTAGTGCGTCAGGTTCTCGTCGAACGCCGCGCGCGCGGGCACGCCGGGCTTCTTCAATTCGATGATCACCAGCGGCAGGCCGTTGACGAAGCCCACCAAATCCGGGCGGCAGGTGTAGAGCGCGCCCGTGACGCTGAACTGGCTGACCAGCAGGAAACACCCGGGGCAAAGACGCTAGCTCGCAAAGAACTCCAACCACGTATCAACTCCGATGGACACGGATCGGCCGGTGCTACGGAAACTCTGTGAGCAAGTTCTCACAAAAAGAGTGTTGCCTTACTTTGTGCGCCGAGTAGGATATTCGCATGAACGCAGCAACGAAAGCTGAATCGGTTTACTTCTCGATCAAAGGCCAGGTGGTCATCCCTCGCCGTTTGCGGAAGGAGTTCGAGATCGAGGAGGGCACGCGGGCTTACGTGGAAGCCACGCCGGAAGGCATCCTCATCAAGCCCGTCACCCAGAAGTTCATCCGCGGCCTGCGCGGTTCGCTCAAAGGCAAGGGCGTGTTGAAAGCGATGATGGAAGACCGCAAGGCCGAGCGGGAACTTTGATTTATGGCCACAAAAGAGCACAAAGCTCGCAAATGAAACCGCGAACCACGCCAACGACGCGAACGGCTCTCCCTCTCCGCTTGGTTCGAGGAGCGGTAGGGCGCGTCAGTCCCCTGCGCGCAGCATTTTTAAGCAATGTGCTCCGGCGCGCACGGAGTGACGCGCCCTACCTTCCGTTGTCGAAGTCAGAACTGAACTAACCATGGCAACCAAAGTTTTGGATAGCTGGGCGCTCATTGCGTTCCTGGAGGACGAACCGGCGGCGGAGCAAGTGGAAAAACTGCTGGCGCAGGCGGCGGCGGAAAAGCACAAGCTGCTGTTGAGCGTCGTGAACTGGGGCGAGATTTACTACAACACCATGCGCGAAGTTTCACAGGAAGCCGCCGAGCAGACAACCCGCGAGATTGCCGCGCTGCCGATTGACATCGTGGGCGTGGGCGACGACCTCCATATCGCCAAGCAGGCCGCGATTTACAAAGCCACACACAAAATGGCCTACGCCGACTGCTTCGCCGCCGCGCTGGCCAAAATGAAGAACGCCGAACTCCTCACCGGCGACCCGGAGTTCAAGTCGCTGGAAAAGGAAATCAAAATCAACTGGCTGAAATGATCGCAGTTCGCCACACTCGAATTCAAACCGCAGTGGAAGACGTTTTCACTTTCGCGGTCAGAACGGGCGACTTTCTCCCGACGAAGCGCGCCGGCGTGTTTTTGCCGAGCGCCTCGATGGAATCAATGAAACCTAAGAGCGAACTCAATGACACAATCGTGATTCCGCAGGAGGCGCGCGGGCGATTGCTTTCGAGTTTTTCAACGTCCGTCAGACTCGCCCACGTTTTTCAGTTCAAAAAGTTTCGGCTGCTCGGCGAGCTTCATGGGTTGACCTATTACGAGATTTCCAAGTATCGGAACTGTGGCCGCAAGACAGTCGAAGAACTCAGGCAGCTTGTTCGGAATGTGCAACTTGGTTCGGCGGCCAGCGATGCGAGCGTTGACGAATCGCAATACGAATCTCCCAGCAGGAGCGATTGCCTTTTCATTCCGCCGTATGCGCGCGAGTTTAGCCCACTGGATTTGCCTATTTCAGTTCGGCTTGCGAATGCCTTGGAATCCACAGGCATCGCCTGCTTAGGCGATTTGCAGGGCCGCGACTTGGCCGAATTCAAAGGTCTGGCAAACTGCGGCAAACGGACGTTGGCCGAGTTGGCCACGCTGATTGACCGCGTCGTTGCAGGCGAATTCAAGCCGTCCAGCGGGAGCTTTTCAATCGCCAACGTCGCGGATCTACTTCGGCTCATAGACGATGGCGTCGCGCAACTGCCAACCCACTGGCGCGAAATGCTGCTGTTGAGACTTGGCGCAGACGCCGGAGGAACGTGGACGTTGGAGGAGGTTGGAAAAAAATTCAAACTCACACGGGAACGAATTCGGCAAATCACGAAGAAATCGCTCGCTCACTTGAAGAAGATGGCTGGCCCAAAGATAAATGGCTATTTGCACGGTGTGGCGATGGTGTGTTGAGAAATGGTTTGTCCGCTGACTCCGGCGCTGCTTACGAAATGGCTGGGGGAACACCCAGCAAAAGTTCGATTCGCTCCTGTCATTTATGCTCGGCTTCTTGGCGAACTCGTCCCGGGAATTCCTGTATGGCCGCGAGGGCAGGAGTTATCTTCGGGCACGGATCGAGACGCTGAGATTTCCGACGCAGTCGAAAAGGTGCTCCGGGAAGGCCAGCACGCCCTGCCATTCGCGGATGCGTTGGCGCGCGTGTGCGAGCGTATGGGAAAGAAAAAGCCAAACGCACAGGAATTCCTTCAATCGGTGAAGCACGCAAGGGGGCTCGCGGTTGAACTCTCCACTCCGGGCCAAGCCATCGTGCGACTTCGCCGACTCATAATTAGCGACGTGACCAAAGCCGTTCTGCTTCCTAGCGCATGTCCGCTCGCGCCTGAGGAAATACTTGTCAAAGCGCGAGAAAAGTTTGGCGATGAAATTGTCAAATGGGACGCGCGAACGATTGGTAATTCCTTTCTCGCCGAGAAAGGCTTCTTCCTGCTCGGTCCTCGCTGCTACGGGCTGAGGCAACATTTTCGCTTGCCGGAAAAACTCTGGAGCGCCGTCAGACGCGACGCGCATTCGTTGTTGAAGGCGGAGAATCGGCCAATCTCCACAGCGGACATGGTCAACGCATACCGCTTTGATTGGGCTACGCAAACGAACAAATACGAACTGGCTTACGTTCTTCGCGAGGATGAGCGATTCGCGGATTTGGGGCGTCTGCTTTTCGGCCTGGCGACATGGGGAATTGAGGAGCGCGCTTACATCAAAGACCTGATCCCGAAAATCCTGGCAGAATCGGGCCGGCCAATGACCAGCGATCAAGTGTTGGAACATTTGCACCGACTGCGATCCGTGTCGCCGTATGGGATAACGGGCAATTTGCGTCATCATCCGCTGGTTCGGGACTACGGATTCGGCTTTTACGGTCTTAAATCCTGGGGGGATTCAGTAAACGAATCTCTCGTCACTGATGCGACCTTGGTCGAGAAGGTGATTCGCCGTTCAGAACCGCCGCTCACTTTCGCTCGCCTCTGTGAAATCTTGGCTGTGCCGAGCGCAGGCGGTGCGGCAGACAAGTTATGGCAGACTTGCGCTTCTCTCCGCTCTGTGGTCCGCAGTTCAGACGAGCAGAATGCCAACGCCCGCCTGCTCCACAAGACCTGCTCGCTCGAACGGGCACTCGTCGCGACCGCAAGAGCGTCAGGCCGCCCGCTGCCTCTTTACGAGTTTCAGTGGGAGTTGAATTCAAACTTCGGACCGCTTTTTACCGACAGAGAGAGCGGGGACATTCGCCGCTGCCTTGAGCATAGCCGCTTTTTCCTCCGCGATGCTGACAATCAATTCATCCTCGACGTCCAACTTGATCAGCTTGGGCTGGACGATGAGGCGATTTCATCCGCGTGCCGCGAAATTCTCTCGCACTCCAACGAAGTCGTCGGCTGTGAGGACCTCATGGAGCGGCTTGAAGCCGAAGGGAAAGTTTGGGAAGAATTATCGCCCGACATTCTCGGTTCGGTGCTGCGCGAGCGCCCGGAATTTGAAGAAGTCGGGCACAACCGATTTCGAGTCACATGCAAACATTGAGCAAGCCACAGAAAATTTTGGCGGTGATGTTCGACCTTTGCGAAGGCGAGCCGAAAGCTCTGCAATATGAGGACATCGTTGTCAGTGCATTCAGACAGTACCCCGAAGACTTTCAACTGCGCGGGTATCCGCAATTCCCGGATTCGTCGGATATCCACAAGCCGCTTTATGACATGAAGCGTCAGGGGTTGGTGCGCTCTGCCAATAAGAGATTTGAGCTGACTGAGCGCGGACTTGAGGTGGCAAACCAAATGGTTCATTCGCCAAGCAACGGTAACAAGGACCGTCTTACGAAACAGGAGGAAGGCGAAATAAACCGCATCGTCAACAGCGCCGCGTTCCGGCTGTTTCAGGAGGGCCAGAAGGAATCCATTTACCAAATCGGGAAAATCGAAACAAGCATCACGCCCGACATGATTACGTCGAAAATGGATGACGTAACAACTCGCGTGCATGACGAGGCCGCGAAGGACTTGAATGCGTTTCTCTTAGGCCAGGAAAAGGAAATGCCACCCTTCCTGACGGCGAACGATTCTCAGACAACTATTTCAGCCAAGCCTACGCGCGACTTCATGCGAAAGGCATTGGCTTTACGATCACAGCCAATTTCCGAAATCCAGGGTCAGGACGCTTCACACACTACCGCGACAAGCGATCAATCACAGTGCGCGAAGCCGCACGCCTCCAATCCTTCGACGACCGCTTCATCTTCCACGGCTACGAAACAGATCAAGAGCGGCATGTCGGTAACGCCGTGCCTCCGCTTCTGTCTGAAGCTCTCGCTACACATTTCGGAAATCTTGTCTGCTCGGCTTAATGGCGCGGAGAACCGACACCGTTTCTGTGGCGGAGCGCTCAAGAATCATGAGCGCCGTGAGAAGCGGTGGCAACAAAGCAACTGAGATGGTTTTGGTGAAGCTCCTGCGCAAGCATGGAATCACCGGCTGGCGGCGGCGCGTGAGGTTGAGTGGAAAACCAGACTTCGTCTTCGCAGCTCAGAAAGTTGCAATCTTTGTGGACGGCTGTTTCTGGCATGGCTGTCCCAAGCACTGCCGGATGCCAAAGGGCAACAAAGACTACTGGCGACCGAGGATTGCGGGCAACCGAGCGCGCGACGCGCTCGTGTCGCGCAGATTGCGGCGTGCGGGCTGGCGGGTGTTCCGCGTGTGGGAGCATGAGCTTGCGCGGAGGAATGAAGCCCGTTTGCCTGGTCGGCTTCGCCGGGCTTTGGCCTGATGGATTCGCTCTTTGCCCTTGTCGAAGAACCAGAGGGTGCAGGGGAGTGTGGCGGTGTAGAACATGTTCGGGCCGACGGCGACCATCACGTCCACGGCGCGGCCTTCGATGAGTTTCTGCCGGATTTCCTGCTCGGACGCGCGGACGTCTGAGGCGGAGTTGGCCATGACGAATCCGGCGCGACCCTTGGCGTTCAGCGCGGAGTGGAAGAGTTGAATCCAGAGGCGGCGGGAATGTCGAATTTCGAATGACGAACTGCCGGCGATTCCGAACTCGCACTTCGGAATTCGGCACTCGGCTTGGCCGGAGTTGGCGCGGAACTGGTCGGCGGAATCCCAAAGGCGTTTTTCCAGGGTGG
>VHCZ01000337.1 GCA_016871535.1 Verrucomicrobiota bacterium | reverse complement strand
TGTTCGATGTTCCTCCGGCAACGTCCAACGTCAGACATTGAACTTTGAACTCTGAACAGTGCATGGGAAGCCTGCTTGGTTTCAAAACCATGCACTCGGCCCATGAACCCGGTAGGGCGAGTCCGTCCCGGCGAGCCGCTCGACGCGCGTGGAACACGTCCGACTCGGCTCGCTGGGGACAGGCTCGCCCTACCGTCCGGTTCAAGGGAAGTTCCCTTGGTCCGATCACCGTGTTAATGGTCCATGCCGGGGCCGTTGGTTCGACGTTCTGCGTTCGGTGTTCGATGTTCGATGTTCCTCCGGCAACGTCCAACGTCAGACATTGAACTTTGAACTCTGAACAGTGCATGGGAAGCCTGCTTGGTTTCAAAACCATGCACTCGGCCCTTGGTCCCGGTAGGGCGAGTCCGTCCCGGCGAGCCGCTCGACGCGCGTGGAACACGTCCGACTCGGCTCGCTGGGGACAGGCTCGCCCTACCGTCCGGTTCAAGGGGAGGAGGCAGATCGGATCCAAGCCGGTCGGACCGAGAAGTGGAAACGGGCAGCCCTCTCCCACTCCTTCGTCGCGGGAGAGGAAGGAGACGCCGTGCGCCTTTCAAACTCTGCGCGCTGACGCGGATGAGAATATTGGCGGAGTCCAATTAATACTTCGGCTACGGAGACTTGATGAGGGCGCTCGTCCGCTCCTGAAGCCAGGCGATGCGCGGCAACTTTCTTCCACTCTTCTGAGTGCTCTTGTCGGCGGGGCATTTGTAAATTCCAACGTCCGGGTTGTACTGGAACAGGTAGCCGCTCTTGATCAGCGCGATATTTTGGATTTCGCCAAGGCAGGCAACAGAATCCCGGCGAGGATGGCGATGATCGCAATCACCACCAACAACTCGATCAAAGTGAAATTAACTACGGTGGAGCGACACTCCTGCGGAGTTTGTCTTCGATGGCATTGGCTCGGCAGGAGCCTCGCCCCACTTACTGCTTGGTCCGCGGTATGGACGACAAAGCTCGTAGCGCAGAGTTGCACTCTGCCGTATCGCAGAATTGTATTCTGCGGGGGGTCTCCCAGTCCGAGCCCGCTGGGACTTGCCGGCGCCCTGCCGATTGGAAATCGGCGATACAGCAGATTGAAAATCTGCGCTACGATTCTCCGGTCGATCTGTCGTCAATCCCACGGTCTGCACAGTAACTACCTTAACTGAGGGGGGCATTGAGATGAGGCCAACAAGCCTTTTACTTGGCGATAGCCGTTTCGCGATGGCGCAAGCCGAGTCCGTGGCGGAGGCTGGTGAAAACGCTCTTCATCTTGTCCAGGATTTGTTCGGCGAAACTTTGCTGAGCGACCGCTTTCTCTCCCGGAGTCAGTTTCTCCAGCGCGGTCAGGTCTTGCCGCCGTTGCGCGACGATTTGCGAAATGTTCACCGCGATTTCCGGCCGGTGCGCCAGAAGCAATTCGAGATCCTCCTTGCCGATCTGATAGACCACGGTGTCGGTCAGGGCCGCGACCGTCGCGGCTCGCGGTTCGCCGGTCAGCAACGACATTTCGCCAAAGAATTCGCCCGGCTCAAGCGACTTGACGCGGACTTGTTTTCTTCCGTTTTCCAAATCCGAGCGAACCTCCAGCAAACCTTCGACGAGCACGAACATGGAATCGCCGGGATCTCCCTGGTTGACGATGGCCGAGCCGGACCGGAAACGCCGCTCCTTGATCCGTGCCGCGAGGCGTGCGGTCTCCTCCTGTTGCAAGCCGGAGAAGATTTCGATGCGCTGGACCAGCGCGGCGCGGTCGTTCAAGCGGTCCAACTGCCGGGGCGGCATTTCCGCGTAAAAGATGTCGTGCTTCTCGTAAGCCAGGGAAATGCCCGCCTGGTGGAGGTGCCGGAGGATATTGGTAATGACCGTGTGGTACACGACTTCCGGGTTCATCTCCGCCGGCTTCATCCAGAATCGCACCATGTACTCGACGCCACGGCCGCTGACTTTGCTGGCGTTGACCGTCGGGGCCGGGGTTTCGAGAACGCCCGCGGCGGCTTTGGTGCCGGCCAGAAGGACGCGGACGGCGCGTTCGGCGGGGACCTCGAAATCCAGGCAGAATGGAATATCGAACCGGCATTTGTCCTGCGGCTCGCTGTAATTAGTGATGATCATCGTGCTGATTTCGCTGTTCGGCACGACCACCAGGTTGTGGCCCATGGTCCGCATCCGCGTCGATCGCCAACTGATTTCCAGCACGGCCCCTTCGATCGGCGGCAGGGCGCGCGGATGGATTTTGATCCACTGCCCGATCTTGAACGGTTGGTCCACGTTCAAGGCGATGCCGCAGAACACGTCGGCAATCATGTTCTTCAACGCGAAGCCCACGACCAGGCTGACGATGCCGGAGGTCGCCCAGATGCCGGTGACCGATTGTTTGAAGACCAGCCCGAAAATCATCAAACCAGCGATCAAGAAAATGACCGCCGCCACAATGTCCTTCAGCAACCGCGGCACGTTCGTGCGCAAACGCAGTTCCAGGAGCCGCCAGACCAGAACTTCGATCAACCGGACGACCAGCCAGGCCATGCTCAGTCCAAGCCCGACACCAACCACGTAGCCCAGAATGCGCTGCGTGATGTCCTTGGCCTCGGCCTGCCGTTCGCCCAGCCATTGCCAGCCCGGGACCAGGATCAAGGCCAGCGTGAGGACGGGCCAAATCAGCTTCTTCAGAACGTGAAGGATCTCGTTCGTCAAGGAGATTGGAGTTGGAGCTTTGTTCGGAGGCATTGCACAACCGCGGAGATTATCGGGGCACAGTCGAAGAGTTCCGCCCGGCCTTTTCCATCCGAGCCAGGGTTCTTTCGATCACTTGCAGGGTGGCTTCGTAGTATTTCTCGATTTGGAAGAAGTACTGCGCCACCTCGCCATCAACCGGATGAAACTGATCCGGCTTGGGTTCGGGCATCAGGAGCAACTTGCCGAGGCTGAAGTTGGAGAGAGAAATCTGGATGTTGCCGCCGTTCAGGGCCACGATCTTCTTCACGATGAGGGCGCGCTGCAATCGCACCAGATCGGAACGATCTTTCAGCACGATCGAATATCGAGGCAGCCCTTTGTCGTCGGGCTGGTTCAAATCCCAAAGCAGCGTGTTCCAGGCTTTCTGGTGATCCGGGCAATCCAGAAGGCGGAATTCAGGGATGGGCACGGTGATCGGCTCTGCCATCGCCTCCACCGGAGCTTTTCCGTGAAAAGTCAGCACGAGCGCTTTGCCGGACTTGCCCTTCAAGAAAGCATCGAAATCCTTCACTCCCGCCAGCCTGGACAAGATTCGTTCGAGGAATTGCACGCCAAAACCTCCGCCCGCCTGCTGGCTTTCAAAGACAATCAAGCGTTCCGGGTTGATGTTGCTGTCGAGCCATTTGGAGTTGGGCACGCCGTTGGTTGTGGAAAGCCGGCGCACCACTTCCCACACCATGCGGCGCACAAGAATGTTTTCGCCGGGGAAGCGATTATCCGCGAACTGGCTGTAAGGCTCTGAGTAAGCCAGTCGAAAATCGCGAAGGATTGCCCGGTGGGCCTCGTCGCGAAAACGCTGCAGCCGCGGATTGTCCGTGATAAATGACAAATCGAACACGTCCTCGGAACGGATGCGGTAGGTGTCCCGGAACAGGATATTTCCGAACTCGTCGAACCGGTCCTCATCCTTGGGCAAAAACTGGCCGAACAGTTTGCCTTTCTCCGGCTCCAAAATGTGCGGCGTGAGCACGACGATCACTTCGCGTTTGCTGGAGGTCGTTCGTTTCGAGCGGAACAGCGCGCCGAGATACGGGATGTCTCCGAGCAACGGGATTTTGTCCCGCGTGGTCGCGTATTCTTTGTTCACCAAGCCGCCGATGATGAACGGGGTGTTGTTGTCGATCCGGGCGTAGGTCTGGATTCGCCGCGTGGCCATCGAGGGCGCGGAAGCCAGCAGCGCGCCACTCGCGGACCGAAGTTCCAAATCCGCGCCCGGCACCTGCGCCGATACGATGGTGTCGATCAACAAACTGATCTGGTCGCCCGCCTCGTTCGCGCGGGGCATGACATTGAGCGAAATGCCCGTGGCGAGGTATTTGAAATTGAAGGCCACGGTGCCAGGCGCAGCAAACGCACCCGGCTCCTGTTGGCTGGTGGCGATGGGGATGTCGGTGCCGACCCGAATCGTCGCCTGGCGGTTGTTGACCGTGAGCACACTGGGCCGCGACAGCACCTCGGCTTTCTTCTCCACCACCAGGGCTTTCAACTTGGCGACCCAGTTCTTGTCGAGATCCTGGAGGCTATCGAATCCGAATTTGGCGGTGCTCAACGCCGTCCCGGGCGCCGCGAGCGAACCCGCGATCCATTCGAAGTTGCCCTCCTTGAATTGCCACTCGATGCCGAGTTCCTTCAGACCTTCCTCGTTGATTTCCAAAACCATCCCTTCCACAAAAATCTGTCGTTCGGGCCGGTCGATGAATTCATCCAGGATTTGTTTGACGCGTCCGAATTGTTCCGGGTGCGCCTGATGAAAGAAAACGACCAATTGCTCGGTCGGCGCCGTATTCACCACGCCCGGCAATGGAGTGGCGACGGAGGGCGTCAGCGAAAGTTCGAACGGGCCTTTCTCCACTTTCTCCGCCCCCAGAAGCGAGACGTAATTGGTATCCGGCGAAGGCATCGGCGCCACCAGCGGCAATTGCTCGAATGTGATCGGCTTGGGGACGCCCGACAGTTCGTCCGCGGTGTTTACGCCAAATCCTTTGAGGGCTTTCATGGCGCCGGCCATCTCGATGTAGCTCAAACGGATCAGCCGTCGTCCCAGATCGCTCGAATCCAGATTCTTCTTCCGTTCCTCGGCGGAGGCGGCGAGGGCATCGACCATTGTTGAAATCGCGCTCACGTCGGGATTGACGCCGAGCGTTGCGGGGTCGGTGGCCACGATGATGGCGCCGTCCACCCAAAGCTGGGCGGGTTGAGAGAGAAAGCGCCGATGGCCAAGGCGAAGCAGCGCCCGACCGTTCGGAGTTGTCTTTGAAAGCGACGGGCCGGGATTGAGACCTGACGGAATTGGGGGCAGGGAGGCAAGTTCGGCAGGCTGCGCCAACCGATAGTTTTGCTCGGTTTCCAGCTTCAACTGAATGGCTGAGATCAGTTCATCGATCTCGGTTGCGCTCAGCTTGGGCAAAGAGATCAACTTGCTGAGTCCCGCGGCGGCTTGGGAATTGCTGCCCGCGACGGAGAGTTGGGCCTCAGACTGAGCCGCGTCAGCGAGTTCGTCGCCAGCCGCCGAATGTGCAGCCGGGGCTGATTGATTCTCACTCTGAGAACCGGAAGTGCTTGGAGCCGGGTTGACGGATGTTTCAGAGCTTTGGAGCGCCTGGGCCAATTGCTTCAAGCCATCTGGCCTGGCGTCCTGGGTCAGGAGACCGTGGTTGGATCGGGGAGTTTCCAATTCAAGCGTGGCAACGGTTTGTGATGAGGAAGCACACCCCGTGAGACTGAGAAGCAGAACCGCCGAAAGGCAAAGGAGACGGCGGGAAATAACAGGCACCGAAATCATTCGCTGGCTATCGCTAGTTTGCTAGACACATCACTAGATCAATGACCGACAATTGGGTGATAGGAACAGAAGGCGGGTGCCGAAGCTTCGAAGCGCTTAGACTCTTCGCCGCAAACTCCATCCTGACCCGGTCAACGCTGGCAGGGTTTATGTCACATCGCTGCCGCTCTGTCATCTGTTTTTTCCGCCAACAAAAAAGGCGCAGTCATGTTTCCACGACCACGCCTTGTTGAAAGAATCCGATCTAAAGCTCTGAAACTCTCAAACCGGAATA